>CAIXUF010000147.1 GCA_903922535.1 Candidatus Hydrogenedentota bacterium | reverse complement strand
GCCATCGGCAGCCTGCTGGGACTGTGGCACATGCTTCGGGCCATGGGAAAGACGCGCACGGCCATGGCGGTGGACGGTGTCGTGCCGCGCATCTACTCGTTCCTTCCGGGCGCCAAGCGCATTTTGAATGAGGAGGCCGACCGGCCGTCCTTCGACACTGTGGTGGTTCTGGACTGTTCCAGCTTCGACCGCATCGGTGCAATTGCGGACTGGCTCGAACCGTCCACCAAGGTTGTCGTGATCGACCACCACCGCGATCCGGGCCCACCGGGGACCATGGGCCACATTGACCCCACGCACGCGGCCACGGGCGAACTGCTCATGGACCTGTATGACACGGCGGGGGTGGAGATCACGGCCGACGCGGCGCTGTGCCTGTATGTGGCGCAGATTACCGACACGGCCGGCTATCGCTATTCGAACACGACCGTGAAGTCCCTTGAGAAGGGGGGCCGGCTTGTCGGAACCGGCATTGACATTGCCTCCGTCAACAGCCAGGTTTTCAATGTGCAGCCGCGGACGAAGTTTTCGCTCACCGGCAGGATGATCGCCCACGCCAGTTTTCATGTGAACGGCACCTTTGCCGATTCGTGGCTCTCGGCAGAAGATTTTCATGACACCGGGGCGACGAGCGAGGATACAGAAGGCATAGTGAATCTCCTCAAACATGTGGACGGCGTGCGTGTCGCGGCGCTGTTTACAGCCTTCGATGCGGAAACCTGCAAGGTAAGCCTGCGTGCCGAAGGCGGTTTCGATTGCGCGGCTTTTCTTCGGCCCTACGGCGGCGGCGGGCACGTTCCCGCGGCCGGCGCGACCTTCAAGCTGCCCTTGGAAACCGCGCGCGAAACAATTGTCGAGGCGCTCAAAAAGCAGCTTGACTCGTCCCCTGCGGGCGATGACAGCGGAGTAACTGCATGAAGAACGGGTTGCTGTTGGTGGACAAGCCCGCGGGAATCACCTCCCATGACGTGGTGGATCGTATCCGCAGGGCCATCGGGCAGCGCCGCATCGGCCACACCGGCACGCTTGATCCCGGGGCCACGGGCCTGCTGGTGATGTGCCTCGGCCAGGCAACCCGCCTTTCTGAGTATCTGACCGATCTAGACAAGGTGTACGAGGGGATCATGCGCTTCGGCCTTGAGACCTCATCGTATGACCTTGACGGGGAGACTGTGGCGGAACGCCCCGTTCCCGCGCTGGATTTAGAAACCATTCAGGCGGTCTGCAACGGTTTCGTCGGTGACATCATGCAGATTCCGCCGATGATGAGCGCCGTCAAGGTGGGCGGCAAGCGCCTGTACAAGATTGCCCGGCAGGGCGAGGTGGTGGAGCGGCAACCGCGGCCGGTACGGGTGTTCTCCTTCGATGTTCTTTCGTGGACGCCGCCCGACGCGGGCATTCGCGTGCGCTGCGGAAGTGGGACTTACGTGCGCAGTCTCTGCCATGAAACCGGGCAGTTGCTCGGTTGCGGCGCCGCACTGGCCGGATTGCGGCGCACGGCCGTGGGCCGTTACACGGTGGCCAATGCGCTCCCTGTGGACGACTATGACGGGCCGGAGATCGTCGCGGCCCATATGCTCCCGATGGATGAGGCGCTAGATCTTCCAGAAGTTCGGGTTGACCGCGCGCGCGAAGTCATTGTCGCGACGGGCGGCGCGGTGGCCGTTGACAACCGTGAAGACGGAACCGCTCCGGTCACGGAAGGACTGGTGCAGATCAAGAATACATCGGGCAAACTGATTGCGCTTGGAACAGCGATGCCGTCCGCGATGGGCGTTCGTGTGCAGCCCAAGCGCGTGTTTATGGAGCAGGACTGAGGAAACCCGGCATGACCGCGCACCGTCTTTCTTTACCGTCATGCCCGCGAAGGCGGGCGTCCTGGCGTGCCATGCAGGCAGGCCAATCGGGAGATTGGCGTTCCCAGGAAAGCCCAGCATTGCGCCAGAAAGTAGACGCGGCATCCTGCTGTATTTCTTCCGCGTCCCCCCTAAACCCTAGACCCAAGACCCTATACCCTGCCATCTATCCCATCTGCCGTAATCCCAGGAAACGTTTCGGTGCAAAACGTTGAAAATGTGCTGGACCATTTGCCCGATCCGGGTGGGGTGGTTCTAACCATAGGCAGTTTTGACGGCGTCCATCTTGGGCACCGCGCATTGCTTGACTGTCTGGTGGCGGAAGCCCGCCAGTCCGGTCTGCCTGCGGCCGTGATGACACTGCGGCCCCATCCCCGCCAGTTTTTCAACCCGGAAAACGCGCCCAACATCCTCACCAGTGACCACCAGAAAGCCCGGTTGCTGGAGGAGATTGGCATTGACACGCTCTTCTTTCTGCCTTTCGATGCAACGGTCGCCAATATGGACCGTGCGGCGTTTCTTGAGGACATAGTGATCGGCCGGTGCAGCACCCGAAAGCTTGTCGTCGGCCATGATTTCCGTTTTGGAAGAGAGGCACTGGGCACCTTTGCGTATCTCGCAAAAGCGGCCCCAAAACTGGGCGTGGAAGTCTGCCAAATTGATCCACTTTTTGCGGGCGGGCAGTGCGTGAGCAGCACGGTCATCCGGGAACGCATCCTGGAAGGCGAGGTGGAATCCGTGGAAGGCCTGCTTGGCAGGCGCTATGCGATTGAGGGCGAGGTGGTGCGCGGAAGGGGCCTCGGCAACCAGCTCGGTTTTCCCACCGCAAACGTGGCGCCCCACAACTCAGCCATACCGGCGCACGGCGTTTACGCGGCCGAGGCGGTTGTGGACGGACAACGCTGGATGGCCGCGGTGAACATTGGCATTGCGCCCACCATTCGCCAGGAACAAGTGACGATCGAAGCGCATTTGCTCGACTTCCAAGGTGACCTGGTCGGCAAGGTCATTGAAGTGGTCTTCCACAAGCGCCTGCGTCCGGAGAAGAAATTCTCCTCATTGGACGAACTCATTGCGGCGATTGCTGCGGATGTCACCGCGGTGCGTTCCCACCTTGGCAAAGCGGACTGACACCGCCATCGACCATTTTTCGGCAATTGAGGCGGGTTTTTTTACTGTTTGCGCCCTGCCACCACCATCAGGCTGGTCAAGGCAAGTCCGACAAGGAAAAGGTCCGCCAAGCGCCCTTTGAGTCCGTTGATTCTTGAGCCGGACTTGCTGCAACTGCAGCCGGCGTCTGGATTCAGCGATTGAGTAAGCTCTTCCAGCGTGACCTGTCCGTCGCTGTTGGCGTCCAGTTGGCTAAACTGTCCCGTGGTCAGGCCGGGCAGGGCTGCCAGTGCCTCGGCCATGCTCAGTCCACCGCTGTGGTCCCTGTCTGCCGTCGTGAAGGCGTCCCTGAGCGTCTGGGCGATGGTGGGCACCGATTCGCCCTCGCTTGGGCTTTCACCCTCGCCTTCGCCGCCGCCTTCACCTTCATTTGAGCCGAGATACTGATGCAATTCGGCCTGTGTCAACTGGCCGTCATGGTTTACGTCCAAAGTGTTGAACGTATTGGTGTCGAGGCTCTCGGTTAGGGCCCGGGCCTCGGCAAAACTCAGCCCGCCGCTGCCGTCAGCGTCCGCCAGCGAGAAGACTGCGAGGAGTGAGTCGGCGACAACACGCAGCCATTCGGCCTCACCCTCAATGGTATGTTCTCCTTCACCCTCGTTTTCCCCTTCACCCTCGCCCTCACCGACGACTTCCCCCTCACCTTCGTCCGGATGCAGATACTGTTGCAATTCTGTCACAGTCAATTGGGCGTCAGCATTCGCGTCGGCTTGGATGAAAGCATCCGGGTCGAGTCTTGTGACCGCTGCCTGCGCCTCAGCCAGACTCAATCCGCCGCTATGGTCACCGTCGGCGGCCGGGAAACTGTCCAAGATTCGCTGAACAATGGTGGGCAGGTCTTCTGCCTCCCCATCCACGGGCACATCATTGACTTTGCGGATATTGAGCGCGCGGCTGTTGTCCCTGGCGTCCAGTCCGGTGGCGGGGTCGTGCAGGGTAAAAGAAAGGCTGTACTCACCATCCACGGCATCGGCGGGAACGGTCCAATAGGCGGTGTACTCACCGGGGCGGGCCGCCGCTTCCAGGGGAAGGTCTTTGACAAGTTCGGACGAGCTGGGAGTCGGTCCTGTAATCGTCAAGGATGCCTCCATCGTGGTGCGGGAGTAATTGTCCCAAAGCGTGAAGCGCAGGTTTTCGCCCGGCCTCCAAGGTCGGAAATCGCGGTAGTCAGGGTCCAACACAACGGCGCCGATGTGGGGCGCAAGCGCCGTTTCCCCTTGAACCAGCTTGATCGGGAGCGTGAGTTTTGGAGTGTCCGGGGCGTTGGTGTTCAGCGATATGGTGGCATCGAAGGTCCCCGTCAAAGGCTGGTCTCCATTCAGCAGCAGCAGGCCGTCAGCCTGGGGGTGAACCTGCGCCGCGCCGATGTCGGCCGGAGTTAGCCACGCGGGCAGGCTTGCTGGGTCAACGGTGACCGTCAGCGGACTTCTTCCGTCATTGTGCAGGGGCACGAGCACAGTAAATCGGCCCGTTTCGGGACGGCTGGATTCCCACTTCTCGATGTCCAGTGCTGCCTTGGGATCGGGATCGTACCCGTTGACCGTGACATCTTGTGAAGAGACAAGCTCGCTGGTGCGCAACCCGTCGCTGGCCAGTACCTTGAACCTGTAATGGCCACCCGACGGCCATTCCGCCGGATTGAATCGGCAGTAATAGGTGTGTTTTACAGCGCCGTCGGTTGACTTCCAG
>CAIXUF010000146.1 GCA_903922535.1 Candidatus Hydrogenedentota bacterium | reverse complement strand
GCAAATCCTGTGGACGGTTCCGGCGTGGGTGAATCCGGCCTCGGACTACAAGGTACACCTGATTGCGGCGGTCAACAACGCGGTGCAGGACCTGAGCGACGGCACATTCACTATCGTGGTACCCGTGACCGTGCCCCACATGGGGGGACTGACGCAGGTGGTGGCCGAGGCGGCAATCACCGGTGCGGGTTTCACGGTGGGAACCGTCACGCAAGAATGCAGCGACACGGTTGCGGTGGGCTCGGTCGTCAGCCAGAACCCGGCGGCGGGCCAGCAGGCGCTTCCGGGCGCTGCGGTGGCGTTGACGGTGTCGACGGGGCCGTGTATGAACCTTGAGATGGTTACCGTGGTGGCGGGGACCTTTCCTATGGGCCGGTTGGCCAGCAACACCGACAGGTGTGGGTGTGACTTCTCAGACCCGATATGCAATGTGACGCTGGACGCGTATCAACTTGGCAAATACCCGGTGACGAACAGGCAGTGCTGCGGCGTGCTGAATTGGGCGCTGATGCAGGGGTATCTGAAGACTTCGACGGGAGCGGCGTGGGCGGGCACGGGTGACCTCTACGCGGGCGGCAATTTGCAGATCATCCTTTCCCTGGCGGACAGTTACTGCAACATCCAGTACTCGGGCGGGGTGTTTTCGTCGAAGACGCGGGTAGGGCTGCCGGGCACGACGAACTATTCGATGGACACGCACCCTGTGGAGGCCGTGTCGTGGTATGGCTCGGTGGCGTTCTGCAACTGGCTGAGCCAGATGCAGGGGCTGACCCCCTGCTACGACATGACCACGGCGAACTGGCCGCTGACGGTGGCACCACCAGCGGCGGGTGGCTACCGCCTGCCCACGGAGGCGGAATGGGAGCGCGCGGCGGCATGGGACGGCGCGAAGTACTGGAGTTACGGGTTTATGTCGGACACAAACTTGGGGTATGGAACCCGAAGCCGTTGCAACGATGTCTACTTTACAAGTCCCAATGATTACGTCTTCGTGAATCCCCTTGGCCTTACGCAGGGGCCCTACACCTCGCCGGTGGGCTGGTTTGACGGGGTGAATGTGAGCCCAAATTGCGGTGCAACGATGAACAGCCCGAGTCCGGTGGGCGCCTACGACATGAGTGGCAACGTGTCGGAATGGTGCGGCGACTGGTACGCGGCCTACGGGGCAGGTACCCTGACAAATCCGACGGGGCCTGCATCGGGCACGTACCGGGTTGTTCGCGGCGGTTCCTGGAGCAGCTTCGTCTACGAATGCAATTCCGCCGCGCGCAACATCTTCAACCCGATCGGCACGAACGGCAACCTCGGTTTTCGTGTTGCCAGGTCCTTCCTTGAGAGGCCGCTGCCCGTGACCGTGACCGTGCCCAACGTGGGGGGCCTGACGCAGTCGGCGGCAGCCACGGCCCTCACCGGCGCGAAACTGATCGTGAGCGCGATCACACAAGAGTACAGTGCGGCGGTGCCTTCAGGCCTGGTCATCAGTCAGAATCCCATTACGGGCGGGAGCGTCGCACCGGGAACCGCAGTGAACTTGGTCATGTCGAAAGGGCCGGACCCCGGCCCCGGAACCACGGAGACCGTAAGGTTGCCGGGCAATGTGCCATTGGAGATGAAGTGGATACCGGGCGGGACCTTCATGATGGGCGCTTGCCCGGGTGAGCAGACCGGCAACCCGTGGTTGCCGGATGCAGAAGTCCCGCAACATTCGGTGACGCTAGGCGGGTACTGGATGGGCAAGTACGCGTTGACCAAGCGGCAGTGGAGGGCGGTGATGAACACGACGCCATGGGCTGCACAATCCGATGTGCTTGCTGATCTGGACAGTCCGGCGGAGTATGTGTCCTGGAATGACGCGAAGTTGTTCTTGACGGCGGTGAACAGTTACACGGGCAAAACCTTCCGTCTGCCCTCGGAAGCGCAGTGGGAGTATGCGTGCCGTGCGGGTACGACGACGCGCTTCTATTGGGGCGACGACCTCAGCTACACGGCCATTGGGGACTATGCCTGGTACTTGGGCTCAAGTCAGCTATACGCGCATGTGGTGGGCACGAAGTTGCCCAATGCGTTTGGCCTGTACGATATGAGCGGCAATGTGTGGGAGTGGTGCGAGGATGACGCGCACTACGGCTATACTGGCGCGCCTACGGGAGGCGAGGCTTGGGTGGATAGTCCTCGGGGTTCTTCCCGGATGGTTCGCGGCGGCGATTACTACAGCATGGCGGTCTACTGCCGGTCGGCGTACCGCCACAACGCCCCTCCGGACAGCACGGACTACAACTACGGTCTCCGTGTTGTGTGGACTCCGTAACACTCGGCACCGTAGCCCTATTACACTCTGCACGGTTCCTCTTCTTGGCGTGCAGGACGGAATCAGCCTTTCCGTCGCCGGGTGCCGTACCGCAGGCGTCCCGCCTGCCCCGCCTCGCACCGCCGCCGTCCCGGCGACCCTGCGGGGAAACAGGGCAGGCGGGACGCCTGCGGTACGGGG
>CAIXUF010000145.1 GCA_903922535.1 Candidatus Hydrogenedentota bacterium | reverse complement strand
TTTTCCTTGCCATCGTCGACGGTGACCGTGGTCACAAGGAAATCCGGATAGGCTGTCTCGCGCAGGTCCGTCATGGTGATCTTGACAGTCGAGGGAATATTGAAGCGGTCGTGAATATACTTTATGATTTTCTCGCGCGTCTCGGGCGAGGTTTCGGCATGGGCAGTAACCGCTGGAGCGCCCGCCAGAATTAGGGCGGCTAGTCCGAGAGTGGCTAAATATCGCAGTGAAAGTCGGCTCATCGAAGCAATGAACTCCTTTGATTCAGGCTGGTGGGGGCGCTGCGAGCATCGCGACGTCATTCATCAGTCCCCACTTTCGGTTGCGTTACTTTCCATTCATCAAACTTTCAATCTCGTCCACCCCGCGGGGCAGTCGGCGGGTGAGAAGCTCATTGCCGCCCGGCGTGATCAGAACATCGTCTTCAATGCGGACGCCGATTTTTTCCTCGGGAATGTAGATGCCGGGTTCCATCGTGATCACCATGCCCGGCTCGAGCGCCTGATTGTAGTCCATCGGGTCGTGAACATTCAGCCCAATCGGGTGGCTGAGCCCATGGATAAAGTATTGGCCGAGGCGCTGGCCATGCAAGTCCCTTCCGTGCGAGTTGATGTAGTCGTAAGCAATCTCGTACAGCCCTTTTGATCCATGCCGGCCCAGGTAGACTCCGGGCCTGGTGGCGGCGAGCGCGGCGTTTTGCGCGGCCAACACAATGTCATAAATCTCGCGTTGGCGCGGGGTGAAATGGCCATTCACAGGAAGGGTGCGGGTAATGTCGGCCGTGTACCCGCCATACGACCCGGCCACGTCCATTACCACCACATCGCCGCTCTTCATCTGATTCCAGTCCTGATCGTAGTGCAGAACTGTCGAGTAGAAGCCCGAACCCACGATGGGCGGATACGACGGCCATTCGCATCCCCGCCGCTCAAATTCGTACTTCATCAGCGCGGCGATCTCATACTCCCACACGCCGGGCTTTACCGCTTTCATGGCGGCAAGGTGCGCGTCCACCGATGCCTCCGCGGCCTTGCGAATCAGGGCGATCTCGCCGCGACTCTTCACCGACCGCATGCGTCCGATGGCGGTGCGAATATCCACCAGCGTAGCCTTGGGAGCCTTGGCGCGCAGCGTGTTCACGCTGGCAGTAACGAAGCTTTGGTCCCCGCTCTCCGATTGCGGGGTGAGCTCCGTGTAAATTGTCGAATTGTTCTTGAGAGCGGATTGCAGATCGGCGTCGAATTGGGTGACACCGTGAACCGTCGGAAAACCCGTGCGCGAGGGAGCCTCGGCATCTTCCGGCGCCAGCTTGGGTCCTGTCCACTTCTCTTCGCGATGATCGTGCGCCGGTATGTAGAGGATCTCGTCCCCGAGCTCGGCAGCAGCCCCGGGTGCGTGTGCCTTCGGCGCCAGCAGCAGGATGGCGCCCGGCTCGATCCAGCCGGTGAGATAGTAGAACGCCTCATTTTGACGGAAGGGCGTAACGGTGGCGGCAACATCGGCTTCGTCGTATCCGAAGAGCACAATGACGCCATCGCCGCCCGCCTCGCGCATCAGCCGCGCCCGCCGCTCGTGAAAGACTGAGGCCGCTTCCCGTTCCCACGCGTTCGCCGCCAGCGAGGTGCCCACAATAGCCGCGAGCGTCAGGACGATGGTCGCCAAAGACTTTCTCTGCATCAGAACTCCCTCCGGAGACGAGCGTATAGGATAACGCGAGAGTCAAGCGGCGTATATTTTGTGAGAGTGGAGGGAGCGTCACACGGTGAACCGAGGTTCACAATCGAGTCGAAGATGAGTGTGATGGAAATGCTGCCTGATGGGTTAGGTGGCATGCTCCACGGCGCGCGAGCGGAAGAATGCTGGCAAGGCCCCAGCAAGACGCCGCAAGGGTGCCTGGAAAAGCGACATGG
>CAIXUF010000144.1 GCA_903922535.1 Candidatus Hydrogenedentota bacterium | reverse complement strand
GGCTTTACGCTGATAGAACTGCTGGTGGTCATCGGCATCATCGGCATACTGGCTTCAATGTTGCTGCCCGCGCTGGCGCGGGCACGGGAGGCGGCCCGCCGGGCAAGCTGCGCCAACAATCTCAAGCAATGGGGACTGGTGTACACCATGTACTCGGGGGAGGCGAAAAGCGGCCTGTATCCGCCGCTTGAGATGGAACTGGGTTGCGGCAGCCGCGCCTGCTTTGCCTACGGGCCGATGGTCAACGCCGTCTACCCGGAATACCTCACCGACGCGGCCATCGTGTTCTGCCCGTCCGATGCGCTGGATCGGCTGTCAAACCACATGACGGCCGACGGAAAGCTTACCCTGATAAACAAGGTGAAGGGCAACCGCCAGGAGGGCGTGGAGGCCATTGACGCCAGCTACACCTACGTCCCGTGGGTGCTGGACCGCTGTTCAGACACGGACCCGCTCGATTTCTCGATGCGGATCATGCGGCAACTGCTCGCCGTTGCCGACACTATAGGACTTTCCGACGCGGACATCATCAACATGTCGGAGGGCCCGTCGCAGCTCATTGATGTGACCCGCAGCCTCTTCATGGCGACAAGGCCCTATCGCAAGGGGCCGGATGGTGCCTTCCGCGACGCGGCGGACGCGGATCGCCAGGTCAGTCAGGGCGACGGCAACGCCGGCGGCACCATCGTGTACCGGCTCCGGCAGGGAATTGAGCGCTTCCTCATCACCGACATCAACAACGCCGCTGCGGGCGCAAAATCGCAGAGTGACATCTTTGTTATGTACGACAACGTTGCCCTGAAGGTGGACAAGTTCAACCACATCCCGGGCGGCGCCAACGTGCTCTACATGGACGGCCACGTGGACTTCGTCAAGTATCCCGGCAAGTCGCCGGTGAATCCCAAGATGGCGGCGGTGACACACGCGTTTGACATCCGGTAGCATGCAAGAGATATCCGGAAGGGGTCGGCAGTGCGGCAATGTTCCCATGAATGGCGAATGAGCCGGTTTGCCGGCACAAGAGAGTTAAAACCGTGCCATGGGCCCGACGGCGCGTGACACAATTCCAACCCAAGGAGAAATGGATCATGCTGACAGGAAGAAACGTTGTTTCCCGGGCTCTGACGGTCGCCCTTCTCGGCGCCTGCATGGGGGCACTGCTCTGTGCGGGGGCCGTTGCCCAGCCGGGCGGAGGCCCCGGCGGAGGGCCGGCCTCTCCCGAAATGGCGGTCAAGGCCCAGGCCATGGAGGCCACCACTGTGGCGCAAAGCCTTTCGCTGCCCGAAGACAAGACGGTCAAACTCGTGGACGCCTACAAAGCGGCGCGGGAGAGCCACATGACCGCCATGCGCGCCGTGATGAAGCCGGGCGAACGCCCCGATTTCCAGGCGATGCAGGGGGTTACCCAGGCCGAAGCAGCCAAGTTCGAGACCGCCATCAAGGCTTTCCTGAAGCCTGAACAGGCCGCGACCGCCGTCGCAGCGCTCGGCACTTTTAACCGGCGCTGGGACCGAATGGTCATGACCCTGGACGGCCTGGGCCTGGCGGACAAGCCCAAGGCCGATGCCATGAAGCTGGTGATGGACAGCGTCACCGAATCAGGCAAGGCCATGAAGGCCATGACCGGGTCCACCGACCGTGACGCCCTGCGCATACAGCAGGAAAAGCTGCGGGAGAATCTCGACGCGGCACTGGCAAAGGTGCTGTCCCCGGAACAGTTGGAAAAATGGAAAGCGGAAACCACCATGCGCGGCGGCGGTGGAAGACGGGGTGGCCCGGGATTTGCGCCCGGAGCCCCCGCGCCGAAGCCGGAACCGGCGCCGGCGCCGGCGTCGGCGCCCGCAGCCAAATAGTTACCACCCGGTTGCATGTGACGCGGCAGAGCCTGTTTGAGACAGGCCCTGCCGCGTTTGTCTTTTGCGACTGGACACCCCAGCGGCAAGAATCTTGAGTGCCCCTTTCCGTAGGGTGCCCGGAGTTTTGCGAAGCAAAACGGAGTGCACCATCCCATAACACGCGACACGCCCGGAAGACGGTGTGTTCCGTTGCACTGCGGCACCCTACAGATCCCTTCCCCCACTCTGGTAGGATGATTGCATCATGTCGGGACAGGCGAGCACATCCAAAGAGCGGTTCGAGAACAGCCGGGGCGAAGTGAATATAAAGCGCCGCGGCTGGGCGCGCCGTTTCATGGCCTTCCTGGGCCCGGCCTATCTCGTCAGCGTGGGCTACATGGACCCCGGCAACTGGGCCACCGACATTGAGGCGGGTGCCCGCTTCGGCTACACGCTGCTGTGGGTCATACTGGCATCGAACTTGATGGCCATCCTCCTGCAAACGTTGTCGGCCCGGCTTGGCATTGTCACCGGACTCGACCTCGCCCAGGGCTGCCGGAGGGAATACCCCCGGTATGTCACCTTCATGCTGTGGGTCTTCGCCGAGATTGCCATCGCCGCCTGCGACCTGGCCGAGGCGCTGGGCACCATCATCGGACTAAACCTGCTTTTCGGCCTGCCCATGCTCTGGGGCTGCGTCGTCACCGCCCTGGACACCTTCCTGCTGCTCGCATTGCAGCGTTTCGGTGTGCGCAAGATCGAGGCGTTCATCATCCTGATGGTCACCACCATCGGCGGCTGCTTCCTGATCGAGGTCTTTCTGTCGCGCCCCGACTGGGGCGGCATCGCGGGGGGCTTTATCCCGCGCATGGACCCGACCGCCGTCTACATCATCATCGGCATCATCGGGGCCACGGTCATGCCCCACAACCTCTACCTGCACTCCTCGCTGGTGCAGTCGCGGGCAGTATCGAACACGATCACGGGCAAGCGCGAAGCGTCCCGCTTCAACATGCTGGACTCGTTCGTCGCGCTGAACGGCGCGTTCTTCGTCAACGCCGCCATCCTGATCATGGCCGCGGCCAATTTCCACGCGCGTGGCATCGAGGTCACCGAGATCCAGCAGGCCCACTCCATGCTGGACAACATTCTCGGCCACACCATCGCCCCCATCGCCTTCGCCATCGCGCTGGTGGCCGCGGGACAAAGCTCCACGATTACCGGCACCATCGCCGGACAGATCGTCATGGAGGGTTTCCTCAACCTGCGCGTGCGCCCCTGGCTGCGCAGGCTCATCACACGGTCCGTCGCGCTCATCCCCGCCGTGGTGGCCATTTCGCTGTGGGGTGAGCATGGCACCTACCGCCTGCTGATCCTCTCGCAGGTCGTGCTCAGCCTCCAGCTCCCCTTCGCCGTCATTCCGCTCATCCATTTCACCTCCGACTCGAAAAAGATGGGCAATTTCGCCAGTCCGCGGTGGGTCAGCATTCTGGCGTGGACCGTCGCCGTGACCATCGTGGGGCTCAACCTGAAACTGGTCCACGACACCATGGCGGACTCGATGGGAAGCGCCCCCGCCTGGATATGGTTCATCATCGCGCCGGTATTGGGCCTATGCCTGGCTGGGCTGGCCTACATCACGCTGCGCCCCTGGATCGGGCGGAGACACGAATGGGAAAGCGGCATCCAGACACTCGGCCGCAGCGTTGCCGAACAGATCCACCCCGTGGCGATCCGCGAAATCGGCGTAGCCCTGGAGCATGCCAAGGGCGATGCGGCCATCATCTCGGCCGCCGTCACCATGGCCAAATCCCACAAGGCCCGGCTCACCCTCATCCACGTGGTCGACACGCCCGGCTCGCTGGTCTACGGCGAGGAGAGCGCCAGCCACCACGGCGAAGAGGACAAGGTCTACCTCGAACAGGTGGCCCGCGAAATTGAGGAGCGTGAACTGCCGGTCGAATTGGTGCTGCGCAACGGCAAGCCCGTGGACGAAATCATCCATGTCGCCGGAGAACTTGGTTTTGACCTTCTGATCATGGGCTCACACGGACACCGGGGTCTCGGCGACCTGATTCACGGCGCAACGGTGGACAGCGTGCGCCACGCGGTGGAATGTGCCGTCATGGTGGTGCGCAGCAAGGGCACGGAACGCGCCCAGCGGGAATCTAACGGCAATGGAACCGCATAGTCCCGGTTGGAGGGAAACGGCAAGTCTTATTGCCGTTTGCGCAGCATTGTGAGTCCAATAGCCGAAGCCATCAGGACCAGACTGCCCATGCCCGCCGCCGGCAGACCCCGGGGCACGGTCAGCTTGACCAGAACTGATTCGACGGTGTCACCGTTGCTGTCACTGATTTCAACGCTGTACTTGCCGCTATCCGCAGAGTCCAAGTCATGCAGTGTGAACTCATGGTCGTTGGTTTCCGAAATGTTCGCGCCGTACTTTTTCCACTGGTACAGCAACGGCGCATAGCCCCCCGACGCGGCCACGGTGAAGGTGTGACTGCCCCCCCGGTCCGCATCGCCGCCCACCGGCGGCGTGGTGATGGTCAGATGGGGCCGCACTTCAACCACGGCGATCTCGCTCAGATGCACCGCGCCGTCAAAAGTCACCTCGCACCAATAGTGTCCCGCACTGGACGTGGCCACACTGCCCAGCGGCCACTGCGTCCCCGCAGGCCCGTCATTCACGGCGTTCCCGTTGTCATATTTCCAGCGGTAGGTCGTCGGAATGCTGCCTTCGACCACACGAACCTGCAGCAGGTGGCTGTCGCCGTCGTACAAGCGCGCACTTTGCGGCTGAACCACACAGCCCGGCCAGTTGTAAATGGTGCAGAGCGCTGAGGCGCCGCCCGCACAGGTGTGCGCCGCGGCGTCCATGACCACACCGGCCGGGATGAGAATACCCACCACGCCATCGGCGTCAGGGTCGGAGGGTCTCACTGTCACCGTGTAGTGTGACCCGGTGCCCGCCACCGACGCCGTGCCCGCCAACGTGCCCGTCACGGTTACTGCCGCATCGTTAAAGCTTGTGCCCACCGCCGCGCTGAAGGTGACATTGAACAGCGCCGTGTCCGAAGAGGTCGATGACGGCGTGGCCAGGGCTATCGTCACCGTCAACGGCGTTGCAGCCAAGGTGTTCGCCGCCGCGGAAGGCCCCGCGGCCGTCAGCACGCCCGCGCCGTTGCACGCGGTCACGCTGAACGCGCAACTGCTGGCCGGTATCAGGCCACCCACGGTGGTCGTGGCCCAGGTGGCCGCCGTCTGCCATGCGGGTGTTGCGCCCAAAGCGCCGCCCGGCTGCACCCACTGCCCCGTGATTACGCACTGGAGGGCGTACTCCGTGCCCGCCGGATTGCCGTCACCGGAGCCAATCGCCACATTCACTGAATTTGCCGTTGCGCCGACCACGACGGGCGCTGCGGGCAACGCCGCCGCTGTCCATGCAGCCAGAATGGCGGTGCGCGCGCTGTCGCCGTAGGCGGTCGCCGTCGCCACCTGAAATGCGTATTGGGTGTTCGGCTGGAGGGAGTTCATGGTCCAGTTCGTCGTATTCGCCGCCGTGCTGGTGCGAAGCGTTGCGGGTGCGGTGTTGCCCGGGTCCGCCCAGACCTTGAAACCGGTCTCGGTTTCCGACTTGTCCTCCCAAGTCCATGTAATGCTGTCGGGAGTGATTGTCGACACGACGGGGTTCTCCGGCGGTTCCGGCGTGGTC
>CAIXUF010000143.1 GCA_903922535.1 Candidatus Hydrogenedentota bacterium | reverse complement strand
TCTTCTTTACCTTGCTGGGCTCGATGTCAGAACCGATCACGTCGCGCACCCCCGTCACACCAAAACGGTCCAGGAAGCCCCGGACAACGGTGGTGTCGTTGGAGGTGATGATGTAGAGAGGGTGGCGCGCGGCGAGCCGGGAGAGGGTCTCGGGCATGCCGGGGAAGGGTCCGACGGTTTCGGCGACAGCCCGGATGCGCGGGGCAAAGCGGACGGCCATTTCGCGGAGTCGACTGACAGGGAACCCGGCCCGCACAAGCTGTATGAACACGTTGCCGTCAAAGAGGGCCAGCAGCGACTCCATCGAGTTGATGCGGTCAAAGCCCATCTCGGTGCAGACGCCGGTAAACGCGGCGAAATAGGCGTCGAGGCTGTCCGCGACAACACCGTCGAAATCGAAGAGCAGCACCGGACCCTCGTCGCGGCGCCGAAGGAGCCGTGCCATCGGTTCCAGCAGCGGCATTGGGCTCATTTCTGGATGATCTCGCCCAGGGCGCGCACCAGCGACCCGCACTGCTCGTCGGTGCCGACGGTGATGCGCAGCGCGTTTTCGAGGCCGCGGCTAGCAAAATAGCGGACATAAATACCGTGATCGCGCAGGATCTCGAAAATCTCCCGCGCCGTGGGGGTGCCGTTCCAGCGGGCCAGCAGGAAATTGCTCTGCGACTCGGGAATGTCGAAGCCCAGCGCGGCCAGGGCCGCGCACAGGCGGCCGCGCGTGGCGCGCACACGCTCGACGTTGCCGCGCATGTAGACGTAGTCTTCAATGGCGGCCAGTGCGGCGGCCTCGCTGAACGCGCACATGTTGTACGAGTCCTTCACCTTCATAAACTCGTTGATGATTTCGGGCTGCGCCACGGCGATGCCAATGCGCATGCCCGCCAGGCTGAAGGACTTGGAGAAGGTGCGCATGACCACGGCGTTTTCAAAGCGCGCGGGGAAGTCCATGCAGTGGTCATCGCCGAAATCGACATAGGCCTCGTCAATGACCACAATGCCTGGAAAGCTCCGGCAAAGCCGTTCCACATCGGCGCGGGGCACGTTCACGCCGCTGGGCGCGTTGGGCCGGGCGAGCAGGCACAACTTTGCCGGGGTCTCATAGAACGCCTCCGGCAACTGGAACTGCCTGTCCAGATCGACGGAGATCATCTCGCACCCGTGCAGTTTGCAGAGCACGTCATAAAGCGAGTAGGTCGGGTACGGCGCAAGCACCTTTTCGTCGGGATCGACAAAGGTGCGGATGACCAGCGAGAGCAGCTCGTCCATGCCGTTTCCGGCGATGATCCAGTCCGTGCCGGGCAGACCGTGGCGTTTCGCGCACTCCTCGCGGAATGCGGAGGCAGAGGGGTCCGGATAGCGGCGCAGGGCCTCGTCGCCCAGGGCGCGCAGCGCCTCAATCACGCGCGGCGACGGGGGATAGGGGTTCTCGTTGGTGTTGAGCTTGATGACATTGAGGTCGGTGGGCTGCTCGCCGGGCACATAGCCCGCCACCGACTCCAGTATTTTCCGGCCATACTTCATTTGAAATCCTCCTGCACGCGCACCGCCACGGAGCGGGCGTGCGCCTGCAGGCCCTCCAGTGTCGCCAGTTCCATGATGTCCTCCGCCTGCGCGCGCAGCCGCTGGCGGGTGTAATACAGCACGCTGGTCACCTTGCGAAAATCCTCCGCCGTGAGCGGCGACGCATACCGCGCGCGCCGCATCGTGGGCAGAATGTGGTTTGGCCCGGCGTAATAGTCGCCCACCGCCACGGGGGTCATCGGCCCGAGCATGATGGCGCCCGCGTTGGTGATTTTCGAGGCGACCCGCGTCGGGATCTTGACCTGGATGCTCAGGTGCTCCGGCGCAATCAGGTTGGTCAGGTTTATGGCATCGTCAATGGATCGCACCACCATGATGGCGCCGCAGGATTCCAAAGACTGGCGCACGATGGCCGCCCGGTCCAGCCTGGGCGCCTGTTCCGCGATGTAGTCCATCACGGCATCGGCAAGCTGCGCCGAGGTCGTGATGAGCACGGGCATGGCCTCCTCGTCGTGCTCGGCCTGGGCCAGCAGTTCGTAGGCGACAAAACGCGGGTTGGCGTCGGCGTCGGCGATGACCACCACCTCGGAGGGGCCGGCCTCGCTGTCAATGTCGACCGCCTGCCGCACGAGCGCCTTCGCGGCGGTCACGTAGAAGTTGCCCGGACCGGTGATCTTGCAGACCGCCGGGATGGTCGCCGTGCCGTAGGCCAGCGCGGCCACGGCCTGGGCGCCACCCACGCGGAACACGCGTGTCGCGCCGGCAATGCGCGCGGCGGCGAGCACGCCCGGGTGAATGTCGCCGTTGTGCGTCGGTGGCGAGACCATGATGATCTCTTTGACCCCGGCCACGCGGGCCGGAACGATGTTCATGAGCACGGACGAGGGGTAGAACGCCTTGCCGCCCGGCACATACACACCGGCGCTTTCGATGGGGGTGATGCGCTGTCCGATGACAGTACCGTCCTCGAAAGTGTCCTCCCAGGACTCGCGCAGGTGCTTGGCGTGGAAGGCGCGGATGTTGTCGTGGGCCCGGTGCAGCACGGCCAGCAGTTTCGGGTCAAGCGATGCCGTGGCCCGGTCCATTTCCGCGGGGGTAACCTCGAACTGGGACGGATCAAGGAGCACACCGTCGAAGCGATCGGTCAATTCGGCGACGGCCGCATCGCCGTCCCGGCGCACCGCGTCGATGATGGCGCGCACACCGGCCATGCGCGGCGCGTCACCGGTCCCGCCCGCAAGGGCGCGATCCACGATGACGGCGCGCAGCGCGTCGAGCGCCGCGTCGTCGGTGATTTCATATCGCTTTATCTGCATGGTCCAAGCCTCCGCAAGAGATTCTTCATTACGTTCCCACCGCTCCGCTTTTCAGATCTCAGACTTCAATTCCTAATTCCTGATTACTCACGCACCCTCTCGATGTCGGCGCCCAGACTGGCAAGCCGCTCCTCGATGCGCTCATAGCCCCGGTCGATGTGGTACACCCGCGCCACGGCGGTTTCGCCGCGTTCGGCCATAAGTCCCGCGATGACCAGCGCCGCGCTGGCCCGCAGGTCTGACGCCATGACCGGCGCGCCGGACAGGCGCTCGACGCCGCGCACAATCGCCGTGTTTCCGTCCAGATCGATGTCGGCGCCCATGCGGATGAGTTCGGCCACCTGCATGAAGCGGTTCTCGAAGACGTTCTCCTTGATGATGCTGGTTCCCTGGGCGCAGGTGAGCAGGGCCATCATTTGTGCCTGCAAATCGGTGGCGAATCCGGGGAACGGGTAGGTCGTGATGTCGGTGGCGCGCAGGCCGTTTACGGCCCTGGCACGGATGCGACCGCTGGACACCTCGATTTCCGCGCCCACCTCGCGCAGCTTCTTGAGGAACGTGGGCAGATGGTCCGCGTTGGCGTTGAGCACGGTCACGTCGCCGTGGGTGGCGACGGCGGCGGCGAGGAAAGTGCCCGCCTCGATGCGGTCGGCCACCACCTGGTGCTCCGTGCCGCCCAGGGCGTCCACGCCCACGACGGTGATCATATCCGTGCCCGCGCCGGAAATGCGCGCGCCCAGGCCGTTGAGGAAGCGTCCCAGATCCTCGATTTCGGGTTCACGGGCGACGTTTGTCAGGCGCGTGAGCCCGTCGGCGCGGCACGCGGCCATCATCAGCGTTTCGGTCGCGCCGACGCTGGGAAAGTCGAGCGCGAAATTCGCGCCCTTCAGGCGGCCCTCGGCCACCACATACCCCTCGTCGAGCGCGATGGCCGCGCCCATGGCCTCCAGCCCCTTGAGGTGGATGTCCACGGGCCGGGTGCCAATGGCGCAGCCGCCGGGCAGCGACACCCGCGCCCGGCCGAAGCGGGCGAGCAGCGGGCCCAGCACGAAGAAGGAGGCGCGCATCTTGCGCACCAGATCATAGGGCGCATAGGGTTCGGCAATGCCCGACGCGTCAAGCGTCATGTAGCGGCCGGTGAATTCGATGGACATGCCCATGTGCGAGAGCAGCTTGTCCATGGAGAACACATCGTGCAGGCAGGGGACGTTGTGCAGCGTGCACGGCTTCCCGGCCAGAATGGCCGCGGCCATGAGCGGCAGCGTCGCGTTTTTCGCGCCCCGCACCTGCACGGTGCCGCGCAGGGGCTTGCCCCCGCGGATCAGTATCTTGTCCATGCCTGCATCCTCTTTACCGGCGACCCGGGCGGGCCGTCGGAACGAATCTTAAAAAACAAAGGCCCAAAGCTTGACAGCCTTGGGCCTGAAACTGTAGTCAGCGTTTTATCACTTGGCCGCGGTTGCAGGCGCTGGCTCCGTGGTATGCTGCTCCGCCGGGGCCGCCGGCGCAGCCGGGGCTTCAACCGGATCCGGGGCGGCTGCCGGGGCTTCCGCAGCCGGGGCGGGTGCTGCGGCGGGCGCGGCTTCCACGGGAGCGGGGGCCGGAGCAGCGGTTTCCACAGACGCTCCTTCCGCCGGAGCGGCGGGCGCTGCGGCATTCGCGTCGGCGGGGGCCGGCTGGTCACCGGTCTTGCCGTCAAACAGGCCGTTCAGGGACTGCTGCGGTTTGGCGTTTACGTCCGCCAGTGAGGGCGCGGCGCTCTTGCCGACGCGTCCGGACAGCATCGACATCAGCAATGCCAAGGCCATGAACATGATTGCGGCGATGTAGGTGATCTTTTGCGGCAGGCTCTTGGAGGAGCGCGGTCCAAAGATGGCCTCGCTGCCGCCGCCGACGCCAAACGCTCCGGCGAAACCGACACCCTTGCCCTTTTGCAGGAGCACGATGACGATCAGGCCGATGCAGGCCGGTACGTACAGTATCACGATAATCCACCACAACGTTGTCAGACTGAATATCGCAGAGAGCATGCCTTGCACTTTCCTTTGGTCAGAACGTTCAGCAGCCGGCCTTGACAATGGCCGCAAAACTGTCGGCCTTGAGCGCGGCGCCGCCCACCAGGAACCCGTCCACATTCGGCTTGGCCAGCAGTTCGGCCGCATTGTCAGGCTTGACGCTGCCGCCGTACTGGATGCGGATCGCCTCGGCGGCGTCCGCGCCAAACATTTCGCACACAAGGGCGCGGGTAAACACGTGCACTTCTTCGGCCTGTTCAGGCGAGGCCGTCTCACCGGTGCCGATGGCCCACACGGGCTCATAGGCCAGCACCACATTCGCAAGGTCGGCCGCAGTGAGGCCCTTGAGCCCCTCGACCACCTGGCGCTTGATCACCTCTTCCATCTTGCCGCTCTTGCGCTCTTCCAGCAGTTCGCCGATGCAGAACATGACCTTCAGGCCGCTGGCAAGGGCGAAACGGAGCTTCTCGTTCAGCAGCGCGTCGGTGTCGCCGAAGATGTGGCGGCGTTCGCTGTGCCCGATAATGGCCCATGCGCAGCCCACATCGGCCAGCATCTGGGGCGAAATCGCGCCGGTATAGGCGCCGCTTTCCTTCACATAGGCGTCCTGGCCGCCCATGGCAATGTTTGAACCCGCCAGCGTCTTGCCCACGCAGTACAGGGAGACGTAGGTCGGACAGACCACAATCTCAACCGCCGCGGCATCGGCCACGAGGGGCTTGAGCGCCTCGGCCAACGCGACCGCCTCGGCCACTTTCTGGTTCATTTTCCAATTGCCGGCAATAATCGGCTTTCTCAAAACACTGCCTTTCTCTCGCGTTTTACCGCGCCCGTCCGCTCCAAAACAGACCCGCCGGTCCATGGCGAACCGGGAGACCCTGAACACTATTCCCGTTCCTTCTGGCCTGACACACAACCGCAGAAGCGCCAACTGAACGGGTATACCTGTACGGCAAGGTTAGCACAAGAACCCCGGGCAAAACAACTTATATCGGGCGGTTGAAGTGCCGTGAACCTGTTTTTCGGAGGCCGGCCGCTGCCGGAGGAGTCCCGGGCCAGAATTCAAAACCCTGGAGAGGAAACACAAATAACGGCACCCGTTGATCCTCATTGGGGCACAGCGACTTGCCGGTGGTTCAGTTCCACCTTCTTCGAAAGAACGGGCGAAATGGCAATAATCGCATAAAGATGCGCCAGACTCGAAAGTGTAGTATTATGACCGCACCCATGCGGAATACCATCGGCAAATAACATGATATTACGGACAGAACAGGACAAACTGTAGGGGAATATTATGGCTGAGAAGCTCCACACGACCCTTTCTCTCGATATCACGCAGAAACTTGCGCGGCGGATCACCTCCGGCACGTATTCTGTGGGCAGTAAACTCCCCACGGAGCGCGCCCTGGCCGAGGAATTTGGGGTGGCCCGGCATGTTGTGCGCGAGGCACTCAAACGCATAGAGGCGCTCGGCCTGGTGCGCATCCGCCAAGGTTCCGGGATCTACGTTGAACAGTTGAATTTCGGCGCGGGCGCCGAACTCTTCGATTTGCTGCTGCGCACCGAGGATGGCTCCATAAACTTCGAGTATCTCAAGGATATTCAGGAGTTCCGCAGCCACATGGTGCGCGCCATCGTGCAATTGGCCGTCATTCGGCGCGATGACGTGGAGCTTGAGGAGCTTCGCATGCTCGTGACGGGCCTGCTCAGGAAGGACATTGGCGACGCCCAGCGCGATGCACTGGCGGAACGGCTTTTCGAGGCGGTGGCGGTGGCCACC
>CAIXUF010000142.1 GCA_903922535.1 Candidatus Hydrogenedentota bacterium | reverse complement strand
GGGCCGCGTCGAGGAAGGTCTGGAGCGGCGTCATGGTGCCGAGGTCGATGACGCGGTAGCCGTAGTTCTCCAGGAGCGTGCGGGCGAGGTCCTTGCCGATGGAATGCACGTCCTGATAGACGGTTCCGATGACGACCGTGCCCTTGTAGGCGATCTTCGCGTGCACGTCGATGCCGGCCTCGTCGCGCATGTACTTTTCGAGGAAGCCCATGGCCTGGCGCATCACGTCGGCCGACTTGAGCAGGTGCGGCAGGGACACCTCGCCCCGGCCGAAGCCGTCGCCCAAGTCCTGCATGGCGCGCATGAGGTGGGTGTTGATGAAATCGAGCGGCGCGTGGCGGTCCATCGCGTCCGCCACCTGCAGGACAATGCGGTCCTGGTAGTCGTAGGCGCGGCCCTTGAACGTGAAGACGCCGGGCTGGCGCTCCTTGTGACCGTCTTTGATCTTCTCGACAATGGCCTCTTCGACCGGCAGGTCCTCGTAGACGGTGCGACGGGGCGCCTCGCCTCCGGCTTTCTGGGCGGCGATGCCCTCCAGTTCGGCGAAGGCCTCCATGTCGCGCTCCAACACCACGCGCAGGCCGAGCCGGTAGTGGACGGGGTCGAGATCGGAGACGAAGACGTAGTGGTTGGGGTTGATGATGGCGGCGTCGAGCCCGTGCTTGCGCGCCTCGTCGAGGAAGACGGAGGTAAGCACGGTGCGCATGTAGGGTTTCTTGGCAAGACCGTTGGTCAGATTGCCCACGCCCAGGGAGGTGTGCGTTTCGGGGAAGCGCTCCTTGACCAGGCGGACCCCCTCCAGCGATTCAACGGCGAAGTTCATGCCCTCGATGGACTCGGAGCCGATGGGGAACACGTTGACGTCGACAAAGATGCGGTCGGCGGTGACGCCATAGCGGTCTTGGGCGCGCCCAATAATCTGCGTGGTCAGGTCGAGCTTTTCCTGCGCGGTGGCGGCGGGTCCCTTGGGACCGGTGCACAGCGCCACATAGAGCGGGTCGTGCCCGGCGGTGGCCTCCAGGACGGCGTCGATTTTGAGCAGGCCGGGGGATGCCTCCTCCATGGAAATGGAGTTGATGATGGGCCGTCCGGGATAGACCTTCACCGTTTCGGCCAGTGCGTCGACCTGGAAGGAGTCGAGGCACATGGCGCCGGAGAAGTCGGTGGTTTGGGTGTGGACCACCTCGCGCAGCACGGCGACGGTGTCGACCACGTTGGAGTCCATGCACACATCGACGACCTCGCATCCGAGGCCCTCGATTTGCTCGCGGATGACCTCTTCCAGCACGTCGTGGTTGATGCCGGTGTCGTTTTCGACGGCGTCGCGCACCTTTTTCGAGCCGCGGATGTTGAGCCGTTCGCCAAAGCGGATGAGCGAGCGCGATCCGTCGAGCAGCACGGCCTCCTGCGGGCCGGACACATAGAGTCCGCGTTCGGGGGTGCGCCTGCGCGGTGCGATTCCGCGAATGGCATCGACGGTGGCCGCGATGTGATCGGGCGTGGTGCCGCAGCAGCCGCCGACAATCTGGACGCCGTATTCGGTGACGAAATCGCGCAGCATGCCGGAGAAGCGGTCCGGGGTGAACTTGAACACGGTCTGGCCGTTTTCCGACACGGGCAGGCCCGCGTTGGGCACCACGGACACCGGAAGCGGTGAAAAGCGTGCCAGCGTTTCGACCGATTTGACCATCAGGTCGGGGCCGATGGAGCAGTTGATGCCAAACACGTCTATGCCGGTGCCCTGCAGCGTCACCTGCGCGGCGTGGATGTGGGTGTGGAAAATCTGCATGCGGCTGAACTGATCGACCGTGACCTGCGCCATGATCGGCAGCGCCACGCCGCGCTCGCGCAGGGCCTGCCGTCCGCCGAAAACGGCGGCCTTCAGTTCGAGGGTGTCCTGCTGGGTCTCGTAGAGCAGCACATCGGCGCCGCCGTCAATGAGCCCCAGCGCCTGGCGCCGGAAATTGTCGGCGACCGCGTCAAAAGTCGACTGTCTGAGCGCGGCACGCGTGCCCGACAGGACCCAGTTGGAGGGGCCCATGGCGCCGACGACGAACAGCGGACGCCCGTCATGGCCGGGCTCCATGCGATAGCGGTCGCGGGCGGTGCAGGCCAGTTCGGCGCCGCGGCGGCTAAGATAATCGGCGAAGTCCTGGTGGGACAGGCGGCGCGGGTCCACGTTGTAGGGGTTCGCGGCAAAGAGGTCCAGATTGAGTCCGGAAAAGTCATATTCGGCAAGGCGGAGGGGGGATGCGCCAAAGGTGTTTGTCTCCACGGCGTGTGCCCCGGCGCGGTAATACTGCAAATGAACGTCCATCACCGCCTCGGGCTGGGAAAAGGAGAGCAGGTCGCCCAACATTTTGAAGTCCGGGCCGCCAAAATAGGCATCATCGAAGCCGAACCCATGGATGGTCGTGCCCATGGCTCCGTCGAGAAAAAGCACCTCTTGCTGTAGAAACTGGTTGAATTCCATCCCGGTTCCGTTCCGCTTGGGAGTTGAGAAACGCGGCACGATGCCGCGTCTACGTGTGGAAAGCAGGCATTTTAGCATGTTTCCGGGGCGGGGTGACAGCGCGTCATCAAATCTGGAGGCCTGCGGACGCCTTGGCGTCCTTCCAGCCTCCTGTTGGACCAGCGAAGGGACAAGAGCCGAAAGATCCGCTTTTCTTTCCTGAAGACAGGCATTGCACCCGGGGGTTGCGGATGATACAATGCGAAAGGAAAATTGGGTTTCCAGGTTTTCTTAAGTATTTATTCCGCGCGCCGGAATGCGGCACGCGGATCAACCGTATTACGAGGATGAACCGATGCTGTTGACGGATTTCATTGAACAGAGCTGCATAGTTCCCGTGCTGGCCAGCAAAACGAAGGCGGATGTCATCAAGGAAATCACGCGCCTTCTCTTCGAGAAGAAGAAGCTGAAAGGACTGGAGCCGGCCTTGGACCAGATCATGGCGCGTGAGATCACGGAGAGCACGGGCATCGGCCACGGGCTGGCCGTGCCGCATGCGCGGGTGTCGGGCCTCAAGTCGCTGTATTGCGCGGTGGGCCGGGTCAAGGAGGGGATTGACTTCTCCGCGGTGGACAAGAAGCCGGTGCATCTTATTTTTCTGATTGCCTATCCGCCGACGCAGCAGACGACGTATCTGAATTTTGTGGCGACGCTGGCAAAGGTGCTGCGCACGCCGGAGAATTTCAAGGCGATCCTGAACGCCACCGACGCGGAGTCGATTCACCAGGCGATCGCCGAGGCGTCGGGCAAGATGGTCGCGCCCGAGGAGTATTACGCGAAGAAGATGAAGGCGGACCCGGAACTGCTGCAGGCGCGCGACGCGCACGCCGACCTGATTCTGCTGGCCCGGCTTCAGCTTTCGCAGGAAATGCATGACACGGCGCGCAGCGGCAAGAAACAGATCAAGCAGCGGATGGAAAACATCCGCAGCCTGGTGGACGCGCGCATCATGCGGCACTACGACCGGTTGATGGCGGCGCGCCCGCCCGCGCTGGTGCCGGTCGAGGGCGACACCTGCCAGGGCTGCTTCATGAAGCTGCCGTCGCAGTTTGCCCAGAAGGTCCGCGAGGATTCGGACCACATCCACACCTGCCCCAACTGCAGCCGTTTCATCTACATCGTATAGGAGGCACCCCGCATTCCGGATTGGAACAGCGGCGGCCGCGAGCAAGGAGGAAAACTGTCCATGGACACCCAGAAACTGGATGAACTTATCCGGCGTGTAAGCCTGTTTCACGGGCTTGAGCGGGATGATGTGGAGAAGATTTTCTCCAAGGGCATGACCATGCGCGCCCTCAAGGACGACGTAATCTTCTTCAAGGGGACGGTGGGGAACCAGATGTACATCGTGCTTGGGGGGACTGTCGGCGTGTACAAGGGCGAGAAATGCATCGCCGAGCTGCACACGGGCGACATGTTCGGCGAGATGGCCCTGGTGAACAAGGAGCCGCGCAGCGCCACGGTGAAGGCGATAGAGTCCAGTCATCTTTTTGTGCTTTCCGAAAGCACCTTCCAGTATCTGCTGACGAAGCGGGTGGCCGTGCAGTTGCTGCTCAACATCGTGCGCACCCTGAGCCAGCGCCTGAAAGTGTCCACCGCGAACAGCCAGTGACGCGGGAATATCAGGTTTAGACGCGAAAGGTGTGTGTCGCCCCTTCAGGGC
>CAIXUF010000141.1 GCA_903922535.1 Candidatus Hydrogenedentota bacterium | reverse complement strand
GGAATCCGCGTTATGCTCTTGGTATGACGCATCTTGTCATGGCTCCTTGTGTATGAGGGGCACCGTGCTTTCCCGTAAAATCATCCGCAGCTCCGGCCAGCCCCGTCGTGGGAGAGTGTGGCCGACGAAAGCAGGTCCACTATGTTCATGAGCAAAGCCAACAATTGGCCAAGGCTCAAATCCACCGCCTTGTCGGGGCGTCTGCCGACCGTCCGCACACGGCTTCGCGGTGGTCCATTACCACCGCCTTCAGCAAACACAGCCCAACGGGGGGTTAATCCCCCAGCCTGCGCGGAAGTTCCCGCACGGAGACAGGGGGCATCACGCGTCTATTATCCGGCTGGAGTTTTCCTTCGTCGTGATGAAGGCCCCCATAATGGTGATAAC
Organism: Candidatus Hydrogenedentota bacterium; assembly: GCA_903922535.1. The sequence goes on along the minus strand of CAIXUF010000141.1, from coordinate 3,264 downwards.
CTTGGCGAGGATGTCCAGAATCGATCCCGTGGTCACGGTCTGGGCCTTATGGGGTGTGCTGGAAATCGCACGTACATGTTTCATGAATGATCTCCTGAGAATCAACAACTGACATTATATCTGGCTTCGGTCCGGAAAAACAGATCCCCGTAACTGAAGTGCCGCAGATTTCCGTGTAAACCGTCAAGCGCCGGGCACTTGTCAGCCTATGCCGTGGTGGACGCTTCCTTGGTCGTGAAGAAAGACGCAAACACGGTAAGTAACTGGCCGATTACCGTCAAGATGCTGCCAGCGGTCACGGATTGGGCGCGGCAGGGCACCTTGGACACACTTTTAAGATGTTTCATTGCTTCCATCCTTTCCGTTTAATTGCCCGAAATGTACAAATCCATTCTGACATAGAATACAACACCCCTCCCTTTTCATTTCAACAACGCCCCTCTGAGGGGCAACGATGACGAAACAGGAGGCCGGGCGCAGATATTCGCCTGAAGCCGGGGTGAACTATACCGTTTTCTGGGCCGCCACCGTTACAACCCGCCGGGCGGTGGAGTTGAGACCGGCGCATACTCCAGGTAGTATTCCCATAAATGGAGGGCTTTGCGCCATGACGATGATTTCAGCATTGCGAAAACATGGGCAGATTGTCCGGGCAGGTCTCCTGATATTGACACTCCTGACCTCGGGCATCGGCAGGGCCCACTGCGCGGAGCCGGAAGTGATTGCCATCAGGCAGGATGCCGCCGCGTTGGAGTCGCTGGCGGCAAATGAAGTGCGACGCTATGTTTATCTGCGCACGGGCAGGGTGGTCCCGGTGAAGAAGGGACTGAGCGAAAGTGACCGGATTGTGGTGGCCTGCAAGGATCGGGCGTTTTGCGGCGAACTGGGGCGGGACCTTGGGCCACAACAGTTCTTCCTGAAGACGGACAAGGCGAACGGACACTGCGTCTGGTGGATTGTGGGCGGTGATGAGGTCGGCGCGCTGTACGGCGCGTACCGCTTTGCCGAAAAGCTGGGCGTCCGCTTCGGATTGGACGAGGATGTCCTACCGGACGCACCCCTGACCGGCGGCTTGCCCGATATGGACGAAACCGGCAAGCCCCGCTTCGCCCTGCGTGGGCTCCAGCCGTTCCATGACTTTTCCGTCGGGCCGGACTGGTGGAATGCCCATGACTACAAAAACGTGCTGTCGCAGATGACCAAGATGCGCATGAACTTCATCGGCCTGCACAGTTATCCGAGTTGGAATCCCAGCGCCGGGCCGGAGGCAAATGTCTGGATAGGACCGCCCGAGGAGGTGGACGATCAGGGCAATGTGAAGTCGGGATATGAGGCCGGGGTGGTGACCACCCGGCGCGGCTGGGCCGTGACGCCCTTCCCCACGAGCCAGTATGCCTCCGGCGCCGGACTGCTCTTTGAAAACGACGACTACGGCCCCGACTTCCTGTTGGACTGCCTGGACTGGCCCAAGACGGATGAAGCCGCCACGGCGATGTTCAACCGCTATGGCGATTTCCAGAAGGAGGTCTTTGCACAGGCCCGGCGGCTGGGCGTAAAGACCTGTGTGGGCACGGAACTTCCGCTGGGTGTGCCAAAGGAAGTGGCGGCGCGGCTGGAGGCGGACGGAAAGAAGCCGGACGACCCGGCGGTCATTCAACGCCTGTGCGAGGGAACCTTTCTTCGGCTCATGCGCAAGTCGCCGGTGGACTACTACTGGTTCTGGACGCCGGAGACCTGGCTGGGGATGGAACCGGGCTGCAAGGGCTGGGAAATGACCACCCGCGAGAACGTCGCACGCGACCTGGGACTGGCCGACGCGGCCGCCAGGGCGGTCGGGGCGCCCTTTGGCCTGGCCACCAGCGGCTGGCGTCTGGGCACGCCCGATGACGCCGCCTGGACCGATGCGCACACGCCAAGAACCTGGGCGGCATCGGCCATCGGCGTCAACCTCGGACGCGCTCCTGTCGAGCCGTGTTTTGGGCAGATGGCAGGACGGCCCAAGTGGGTCATCGGCTGGGCCGAGGACGACGGCGCCGCAGGCGCGCACTGCTGCACCTGCTGGGACCTGCAATTCTGGGCAAACCGCTTGTTCGCCAATTCCGACGATGCGGTGCGCTATGGATGCGAAGGCATGATGGCCATTCACTGGCGGACCTCCGCCATCGCGCCCAATATCGCGGCGCTCTCGCAGGCAGGCTGGGAGTTCAACGGCGCAACAGCGAAGGCGGAAGATTTCTGGGCCGACTGGGGCCGGGACCTGTTTGGCGGCGATGCCGGTGCCGAAACCGGGCGCCTCATGGGGAGATTCGATGGCGGACACATCCGCATCAATGAATTGATTGACGGCCGCGAGAAAACCAGCGACGCGGACACAACGGCCTACTTCGCGCCGTTGACCGAAATGGAGTCACTGCGTCCACAGGTCAAGGGCGCCGGCAACCTCGAACACTTCGACTACTGGGTCAACACGATTCGCGCGACGCAACTCCGCGTGAAGACCTGGGTACTCTCTGCCCGCCTGAATTCAATGATGGAAAACGCCAAGGCCCTGAACGAGTCCAGAGCGAAAGACGCGGCAAACAAGGCACAGGATTTCGCGCAAAAGGAGATCCTGCCGCTGCGACTCGAAATCGCGCGCAATTGGGAAAACATGGTAGCGGCCTACCTGGACGCTGCCAAGTCTCCAGGAGAAATCGGCACCATCGCCAGCATCGAATACGGTATGCGCAATCGCATCGTCAATGTCCACGATGAAGAGATAGAGAAGCTGCTCGAAGGGTCCCCCACCGGAGAAGCCATTAAGAGGTCCCCCTTCGAGGGGGGTGCCCCGCCCATGGCGGGGCGGGGGGTGTCTCTCCTGCCCGAAGAGGCGGCCATCAACACCGCCTACCGCGGCGCGCCGCGCATCTCCGTGTCCTCCAAATGCAGCCAAATGAACACCGGCGAACCCCAAGACATCCGCGCCTTCGTCCTCTCCGGCCCCAAATGCGCCGAGGTCAATCTCTACTGGCGTCCTCTGGGAAACGGCGCTTTCAACAGAGTCTCCGCAACCCATCGGAACCGTCAGGCCTACCGTGTCACACTACCCGCCCAACCGGAAGGGGGGGTGGAATACTACCTGGAGGCCGCACTGGAGGATGGCCAAAAAGTGCTCTGGCCCGCCACGGCACCGGCGCTCAGTCAGACAGCCGTGGTGTGGTGAGTGCATCTCGTCAAGCCGCACCGGCAGAGGTCGCCACTGGGAGCGCCGACATCCCTGCCGGC
>CAIXUF010000140.1 GCA_903922535.1 Candidatus Hydrogenedentota bacterium | reverse complement strand
GCTCAGGGTGGAGGCGGGCTGTGCCGGCTGCGTCTGGCCGCTGGCCAGGTTGTCCGCCGCCGCGGGGTCATAGTAGAGCGTGAGCGTTTCGGGCACGACGCTCAGTCCCGGCAATGCCGCCCCGAACACCACCTGCACAATGCCCCGGCCCCCGGGCGAATTCACCAACAGTTGAAAGTTGTCCCGCGCTTCCGGCCAAACCGCCGTCACGGTGGTGCTTGCGCCGGCCTGGGTCGTTCCGGGATTGGGGGTGACCGTCATGCCCTGGGGGAGCGGCTGGGCATCATCGGCCGTGCCGCCCGCGGCAATGTAGGAAACCGTCCAGTCCATGGGGCCGGTTCCCGAATTAAGAACGTTGAACTGCGCGGTCAGGGTGCCGGGCCGCAGTGAAACCGTAGGCGGACTGACCGAAAGCGTGGCCTTCACGGTGATCGACACGGGCACGATCTGCTCAAAGGTGCCGGAGGTGAAGCGGACAGCGGTGTTCGTGTAGTCACCCGCGGTCAGTGCGGAGCGATCGGCGGTCAGGGTTACCCGGTCGATGCCGGGCGCGATGTCGCCCTGGGCGATGTCTTCGGAAAGCCACGGGACATCCTGTGCCGTCCAGGGCGCGTCAGCGTTGTCCCGGACCACCTCCTCCAACACCCAATGCACGGTTTGCGAGCCGCCGTTGTTGATGACCAGCGCGACTTCGTTGCGGTCGATGCCGAAGGTTGCCGCCGCCGGCGTGATGTCAAGCTGCGGGGTCCGGGGGCACCCCGCCAGCGCCAGCATTCCCGCCAACAGCATGAGTGCGGCCACTCGAGGTCTGGCAAGCGTCATAGGAACCACCTCGTCATTGATTCATCACCCGGCACATCGGCGCCCGACGGGACCCGATGCATGCCGACCCCGGCCGTCATTTTGCCGTCGTCGTCGTCGTTGTCGTCGTGGTCGGCGTCGGCGTGGCCAGGGTAGGTCCAATGAGAATTGTAACACCGTTGTTCAGCAGGACCTCGCGGGTCGGCGCGAAGTTCGGCAGCGGATTGCCGCTGCTGTCGTATGTCGTGGCCGTGGGCAGCACCACCACGTTGCCGGCGCCAAGTCCGCCGGCCTGGGAATTGGCGGCCAGGGGCTGCCAGTCCACGATCTCGTTTCCGTCGCCGTAAATGATCAGCTCTTCAAGATGAACCATGCCGGACAGCGGCTCGATGTTTGCTATCTGGTTGTCGCCGAGGTCCAGCCGAACCAGATTGGTCAGCGCATTCAGCGGCGTAATGGACTGGATGTTGTTTCCGTGCAGGTTCAGCACCGTCATCGAGGTGCAGTACTGCAGGCCCTCAATGCTGTTGATCTTGAGCGCCGCGGCCTGCACCTCGCGCACCTTGGCCAGGTCCGCCTTGAACAGCGGGCCGAAGGGCTGGGAAAGCGCCGCGCGCACCGCCGATTCCATGGCGTGGTCGGGAAAGTACACCGCCCCGAAGAGGCCGCAACCGGAAAGGCAGAAGGCCGCACACAGCGCCGCAGCCACCCACCGCAACCGCACCATCATGGCGAAGACGTTCATAGACTGTCCCTTTATCGGCTCCAAGCCGCATCAGCCCAACAGGGCAAGAACTCCACACCGCCACACGGACGGGAAGCCAAAAGCCCCGCCCGCCCGCAAACATTGACTGTCCAACACCCCGCGCCGAATGCAAGGCGTCCGGCGCGAGATCACAATATACACCACGCACCAGCCTGTACCGACGAATTCCGGGATCAGGCTCCCGTCGAAGTGGTTGTTCCGCCGGTATTCGAGGTCGGAATCGCGCACTTGGAGGATATCCACAGCGTCACCGGCGCCGAACCGCCGAAGAAGTGCAGCAGCGTGTTGAACAACTCTGCAAACCGACAAATGAAATCCTGATAGTCGTTCGCCGTGACGACGTTCTGTCGGCACATTGACCTTATATGTTTCACCACATGGACCTCCGCAGGGCATGCAGCCCAAGTTTGAAAACGAACATTAACTGCATATTTGTAAATAGATTACCCCAAAATGTGCACAGTGTCAAGGGTTTATTCACCCTAGAGGCCCGATTTGCTACGGTTCCCGAAGCACCCGCAGGCCCATGAACTGGAGGGAATGGGTCTGGCTGGACAGAAAAATGCCCCGCGCCGCCGAGCGGCACTGGAGCGCGTCAGCCTCCCAATTGCCGCCCCGATAGCGGTGAACGGCTTCCTTTCCGGGTTCTCCCGAGTCCAGACACCATTCGGCGGCATTTCCGTGCATGTCATAAATAGTCCAAGGGTTGGCCTTGCGGGTTCCTACCGGGTGGGGTCCCTGTTTGCTGTCCCCATTATACCATGCGTATTCGGACAGTTGGTCCGCCTCCCCACTAAAAGACCACGGCGTGGCGGTTCCAGCCCGACAGGCATATTCCCACTCGCTCTCCCGGGGCAGACGATAAGTCCCATTGCCTTTCTCTGTCAGCTTTCGCGTGAGACTGACGGCTTCCTCGTAAGAAACTCCCGTGGCGGGCAGTTCTGGACTGTCAAAAGCGGCAAGTATGCCTTTCGGGGAACTGCCCATGACTTTGTTATATTGGCTGACTGTAATCTCGCAGCGACTGACCCAGAATCCACGGGGAAAGCTGACTTCTTGCTGGCCCTCGTCCCGATTACGTCCAGGCTCCGTTATCGGACTCCCCATCATATAATGTCCAGCCGGAACCCATACGAAAGAAACGTCGTTGAAGACGCGCTCTGTGCCCGCCGCACGATGCGTGTCCGGACGCCACCATGCGCCTTTTTCTGTGCTGCCCGCGCCCAGGAGCATGGGGACGCCCCCCGCAAGCAGGAGCAGCACCAGTACGGTGACCACCACAGCCACGCGCTGTCCCTCACTCACCTTTTGGTTTTCCCAAAGGAGGAACCGGGCCCCGGCCGCCAAGAAGAAAAAGAGCACCGCCCATGACACCCATGGCGGGAGAAATACCAGAATGCCGAACACCCGGTCCAGCGAGGCGAGGAAAGTGCCCGCCGCCCAGAGCATGCTTTCCGCGGTGAACAGCACCGACAGCAAGACATAGAGCAGCAACGCCAGCAGCGGCACGGTAATCACCACCACCAGGCGGGCGCGATCATTCATGGCGTTTCCACCCTTGTCTCAGTCCCAGTCGTCGTCACGGCTCCTCCGATACATCTCCACAAGGAAATAGATGGTTCCTCCCGCTATCACCAGCAGCAGCATGGCTATCGGGCCATAGAGTTCCCGCCCGGCATAGTTGGCCATCGAAAAACGGTTGGGAAAGTCGATAAGTCCGGGAGCATGCCTGGGGTCGATGAGTTGAAGAAGCATCCGCAATCCGGCGGCGCAGACGGCCGCCACCGCGCCTGTCCTGGCGCAACGGCCCAGGATGGCCCATCCGGGCCGCACGACCTCAAACCAGACGGGGATGACCAGCCGGCCGCCGTTGCTGTTGACGACGATGTGCCCCACCTGTTTGGAGCCGGGGTCCAGCCCGCGACCCGCCAAGTGGAGCTTGATCGTCTCCGGCCCGCCCTCGAAGGGACGCTCGGGCATGGATATTCCCAAGGAGTCGGAATCCAAAGAGATGGTTCCCGAAAGATGCCCGCGCCCCCCGTTGAACACGGTGAATTCAATGGTCTTTGCTTCTTCGGTGCTCACCGTCCCCCCGTCAATCTCGGCGACATCGGCCAGAACAGCCGGCCCGCCGAGGTCGGGGTCAAGCACATGCAGCACGGCCTCCATCTTGCGGGGCCAGGAGGAGACGGGGTCATTCACCACCTCGTCAAAGGCAATCGGGTCCTTCATGCGCCCGGTCAGGGTCAGCCAGGTGCGCAGCCAGCCGCGTGTGAGAAAGCGCGTGCCCTCCTCGAAGGCGACAGGAGTGCGCGCGATGGCCGCGGCCAGTTCCTTGGGCGAGCGCGCCGTGGACAGCCCCAGGCGGAAGGGCGTCTCGGGATCGAAACGGCAACGCAGCGCAAACACGGCCTGATCGGGATCGGCCCGGGTGTAGGTGCGCGCGCACCAGTCCAAGAAGGCGATATCGTCCAGCCGGTCGGGATAGGCCGCGTGCATCCACTCGATCAACCGTCCGCCGAACAGCCATGAGGCGACCCGCGCGGCAAGTTCCGGACGCCGCTCGACGGCACCGGGCAAATCGGCGGGCACGAGCACCCGTTCAGGCCCGAGCACCAGCGGCCGCGAGGGATCCAGGGTGTGCATCAGCGCGAACAGGGCCATGTCCGGGTCTTTGACCCGCCTGCGCATTTCCTCTATGCGCCTGGCCAGCAGCCGCGCCTCGCCCGACTCGTCCCCCATGGCCGCCACCCACACCTCGATGCAGCCGCTCAACAGCGCCTTCTCCATGTCGGCGCGGCAGGGGATTATGGTCCGGTCAAGCATGGTCGCCAGATCTTCGACATTGGTGATTTGCAGGTCGCCGATTTCCAGCGGCTGCGCGGGGTCGAGGAGGTAGCGCAGCTTGAACACGCCCAGTTCAATGTTCTCGGAGAACTCCTCCTCGAGATCAGCCACGCGCTTGCCCAGCGCGGTGTCGAAGAACATCAGCCACTGGGACACAAAACCGCGCAGGAGATCGCGGCCCACATCGAAATCCTTGAGCCGCCGCGCCATTTCGCGGGGATTGGTAATTTCCGGCAGGCTCCGGTAGGGCACTTTGCGCCCCACGGGCAGGTCATCGCGGTCGGGCACCCCGTCGTCGGTGAATATCGGCTCGCCGCGCAGCCAGGCGGCCAATTGCCGCTGGCCCCAGCGCCGTTCGGGCTCAATGCGCAGCAGCCCCTTCATCAGCGTGGCAAATCGGGGCGACATGCCCGCGTTGCGCGGCACGTTTCCGCGGAAATGGCAGCCGAGGATGGTGTTCTTGTCCATGCCGTCAAAAGGTGAACGGCCCGCGAGCAGATGCAGCAGCGTGATGCCAAGCGCGTAATAGTCGGTTTTGGGGCCGACTTCCTTGCCGTCAATGAGTTCGGGCGCGGCATAGTCGAGCGTGAAGAAGGCCGCCGTGCCCGTGCGCCGGACGCGTCCGGGCGCCTCCAGCATGGAACTGACGCCAAAGTCGCCGATCACCAGGTTGGTGCATGCCTGGTCGCGGAAGAAGAGATTGTTCGGCTTGATGTCCCGGTGGACGATGCCCGCGTCGTGCAGATAGCGCAGGCCCCGGGCAATCTCGCGCAGATGGTTGCGCAGGTCGGCCTCGGTGAAGGGCATGTGCTCGGCAAGGCTGCCTCCGGCGCAAAAGTCCATCACCTCGTAGCAACGGTCCGACCAGACCCCCACGGCGCGCAGGCCCACCACGTCGGGATGGCGCATGGCGAGCAGACTGCGGAGAATCTCCTCCTTGGGGACAATCTTGTCGTAATACACCTTGAGCGCCACCGTCTCGCCGGTGACGTCGTCGGTGCAGCGGTAGACCTCGGCCTCGCCGGTGGGCCGGCCGATGGGACCGGCATCAATAAGATAGCGTCCGTCAATGCGCTCGCCGGGCGCGAGCCGCCCCGGCCTCGACACGACGGCACTCTCCGCGCCGTCGGCGTCAAAGCGGGCGGTGGCGCGGCCGCCGTCGAAACGTGCCGTGGCGCGCTCCGCCCCGGCATCTTCCGAAAACCGCTCCGTTGCACGGGGTTCGGATTCCTCTGGAGGCCGAAACTCATCCATGAGGCACCGGGGCCTCCTCTTCTTCCGCGTCAATCAAGATGACGGAGATATTGTCATGCCCGCCGCGGCGCACCGCCTCCGCCACCAGCGCCGCACAACGTTCCTCCACCGTGCCCCCCTCCGACAGCAGTTGCTCCAGCGCCTCGAAACCGATCAACCCGTGCAGACCGTCCGAGCAGATCATGAGCGTGTCGTGCGGCAGCAGTGACTTCGGGACGGCCGTGTGCAGTTCAAAGGACGGCATTCCCGTGGCGTTGGTCACATAAGTGCCTCGCGGGGCTGTTCTCCGCCTCCTGCGGCGTCATGCGTCCGTTGCGCACGGCCAGGGCCACCACGGTGTCATCCTCCGTCAGCGGGCGCAGCGCGCCATGGCGAAACCGGTACACGCGGCTGTCACCCGCATGGAAGACCACGTATTCCCTGCCCATCAGCGCCACCCCCGCCAGCGTGCAGCCCATCCCTTCGCACCCGGACCTGCTCGCGCCGACCCTGGTCACAATCCGGTTTGCGCGGTTGGCGGCGCTGCACAGCACATTGACCAGCATGCGCAGATCCCCGTTTTTTTCGGATTGGTGAAACACTTCATCCATCGTTTCAAGGGTCATGCGGGCGGCCGTCGCGCCTGCGGCGTGGCCGCCCATGCCGTCCGCAACGACCGCAAGAATGCCGTCGCGCAGCAGGCCTCCATCGTCTTCGAACACGCGCAACCCGGTCCCGCCTGCATTCTGTATCTCGCGTCCGACAAGGATTACATCCTCATTGTCCCCCCGGACAGGCCCCGTTTCCGTTTGGCCGTGAAGAACAAGCTGCATCATGGCTGAAGCACCCTCACTGTCAGACGCACGCCCGCCAGGGCGATGCGGTCCCCGTTGCGCACGGCGGCCCGCTCGCCCGGTGCGACGGCGCGGCCGTTAATGGTCGTTGGGTTCGTGTAGTCGGTCTGCGGCAGCGGGCACAGGTACCAGATGCCGTCCTCGTGCTCAAAACGGCAATGTTTGCGATGCACGTACTGAACGCCAGGAATGCCCGACAACTGCGCCTCGGCGGTGCCGGACGCGTGCGCCTGGCCCACGGTGCATCCGGGCCGTATGGCGTGGCATTGGCCGCCCCCCTCGCAGTCGAGGTAAAACACTGGATCCGACTTGGGCGCGGCGGGGGAATCGGTCTGTGGAGACGATGCCGAATCAATGTCGTTTACGAACGGGGGAAGGACTTTCTCCGGCGGACGATCCGGCGCGGGAACCGCAGGGACCATCCCGAGGAATTCCCCATCCTGCGGGCAAACGTCCGCCTCTTCATCGTTCAGGTGCCCGCAACGCGGGCAGGTCTTCACATACCGCATGGTCGCTCCCGCCGGGGCATATTACCCCGTTTCCTAAATCATACTCGAAACAGGGGAACTTTTGGAACGGACACCTTTTCGGCTCCAATCATCGGACAAACGGCGGGCCTCCCAACCCCCAAGGGGGCGTGCCCCGCTCCCGACGGGAATGCTATCCTGGGTGCGCCAATCTCCCGAGCGGCTTTCTTTCCGGAGGCCAATCCCCCGATGGGGCTATGCGCTTCGCTCAACCAAGTCCATAATTTCGGCGTTGAAATGCCCTTGTTCGAGGGCACTCGTGATGTAGGGCGAAAGTACCCGCCTGTCTGCCTTGACAGTCCAGGAATGGCCGGTCTGTCTGTTCCCCAACGGGGATACGGAGCAAAGCCCGGGGTTGGCGGGAGGCGGAGCGAAGCGGAGCCGGACGCCTACCCCGGGTAACGG
>CAIXUF010000139.1 GCA_903922535.1 Candidatus Hydrogenedentota bacterium | reverse complement strand
TGGTCTCCGATCCGGCGATCGAGCCCATGAACACGCCGTGCTCCCAGCCGAACGCCTCGTTGACCAGGGGAATCGTCGAGGGACGCCGACCGCCGAACAGAAACGCGGAGATCGGGACGCCCTTGGCGCTTTCCCAATCGGGATCGATGACCGGGCACTGCGCCGCGGGCGCGGTGAAGCGCGCGTTCGGATGGGCCGCCTTGCGGCCGCAATCCGGGGTCCAGTCCTTGCCTTCCCAATCGATCGCCTTCGCCGGAGCCGGAACACCCATGTCCTCCCACCAGATGTCCATGTCGGGAGTCAAGGCACCGATCGTGAAGATCGTATTCTTGGTCACGGTCTTCATGGCGTTGGGATTCGATTGGTTCGAGGTGCCCGGCGCGACGCCGAAGAAACCCGACTCGGGATTCATCGCATAGAGCCGGCCGTCCTCGCCCACGCGAATCCAGGCGATGTCGTCACCCAGGCACCGAACGGTCCAACCGGGCAGGCTCGGCTGCATCATGGCCAGGTTCGTCTTGCCGCAGGCGCTGGGGAAGGCCGCGCAGATGTAGTACTTCTTTCCGGCGGGCGACGTGAGCGCGAGGATGACCATGTGCTCCGCCATCCAACCCTCCTTGCGGGCCACGGACGAGGCGATTCGAAGCGCCAGGCATTTCTTTCCAAGCAGCGCGTTGCCGCCGTAGCCGGAGCCATACGACCAGATCGCCTGCTCTTCGGGGAAATGAACGATGTACTTCTTGGAAGGGTCCGGTTCGCACGGCCACGGCACGTCCTTTTGGCCCGGTTTCAGCGGCGCGCCCACGGAGTGCAGGCAGGGGATGAAATCGCCCTCTTCGCCCAGCGATTCGAGCACCTTCGTGCCCACGCGGGTCATGATCCGCATATTGACAACAACGTAGGGGGAATCCGTGACCTCGATGCCGATCTTCCGGATCGGCGAAGCCAGCGGGCCCATCGAGAACGGGATGACGTAGAGCGTGCGGCCTTCCATGCTGCCGTTGAACAGCCCCGTCAACATCTTCTTCATCTCGGCTGGCTCGGCCCAGTTGTTCGTCGGGCCGGCCTCTTCCTTGGTCTTGGAGCAAATGTAGGTGCGCTCCTCGACGCGCGCCACGTCGCTCACGTGGGACCGGGCCAGATAGCAGCCGGGCCGGGTCTTCTCGTTGAGCGGCGTGAAGGTGCCGTGCGCAACCATCTCGTCGCACAACGCCTTGTATTCGGCTTCAGACCCGTCGCACCAATGCACCTTTGCCGGCTTGCACAGTTTGACGACTTCGTCCACCCACGCGATCAGTTTACGATTCTTTGTCGGCGCAGTTGTCATTGGTTTCCCTTTCTTTCAGGCCCTGTTGACCCGTATGAGGCGGCGGAGTCTACCGGCCGGCCAGTATCCATGACAAGCCCAAAAGAGGGCCAAAGATAAGGCGGCGTTAGAGGTGTAGCCGTATCGAGTTCCTCATCGTGCGGACGACACATTCGTTTCCCGTTGCTCTCCACCCCCGTTTTCACGGACGCAGTTACGTTCAACTACCGCCCGGTCAGCGAACC
>CAIXUF010000138.1 GCA_903922535.1 Candidatus Hydrogenedentota bacterium | reverse complement strand
TCCTCGAAGCGGGCAAGAAAGCTCAGGCCGGCCTCGTTCCAGCGGTAGACGGTGCTGGACTTGTCCGTGCCGGCGATCAGGGCGCCGGGCATGCCCATCTTCTCCTGAACCTCCACCTGGGTCATGCCCTCCTTGACGGAGCGCATGTTTTCGAGCGTAAGCGTGGGCTTTGGGGGTTCCTCTTTCTTGGCCTCAGGCGCGGGGGGCGGCGCGGGGGGCGTCTGCGCGGCCGGTCCCGGCGGGGGGGCGGGGGGCGTCTGCGCGGCCGGTCCCGGCATGGGGGAGGGGGGCGTCTGCGCCGCGGGCACCGCAGGCGCGGCGGGCTTGCCGGTGCAGGAGGAAAAGCATCCGGGCAACAGGGCCGCGCCAAGGAGCAGGCCCAGTGCCAAAGCGGCGCCAAGCGCCCTGGCGCGAATCATTACAGCACACGGCAGCATCAATCCGTAACCTTCCACATTGTCCGGACACCGACCGGGCATAAGCCTAGTATCCTACGCTTTGGCCGTGTTGGCAAGCAATACGCGCGGGCGCGGCAAAGACGGGAGAAGAAGCCGGCAGGGATGCCGACGCTCCCACTGGGGGTGGGTAATGCACGGGAGGGTGTCTGACAAAACACCCCCAGATCCCATGGGCGTGGGGTCTGGGGGTGCGGTGCAGGAACAGGCTAGCCGCGCTTGACGCGGGCCAGAATGCGTTCGATCCAAAGGTCGAGGTGCTCGCGGCCGAGGGTGGCGACAAGGTCGATGCCGTCGGTGCGGGCGATGGCGACGGCACGGTCGCGTGCGAGTTCGCGGGCGCGGCGGCGCTCGTCGTCGGTGAGGGTGCCGTCGGCGCTGGCGGCTTTGATGGCGCGCACGTATTCCTCATAAACCTGGCGCACGGCCGATTCGACGCAGCGCAGGGCGCGCTGAACCCGGTCGCGGTTCAGCCGGTTGAACCAGGACGTGGACTGGACCGCGGTCCAGGCCGTTCCGGCGATGCCGGCAACAAGGGACAGCGCGGGATCGCTGGTAAGGATGTCGGTGAGGGTCATGGGTGGGGTCTCCTGTTGGGAATGGGAAGCATGGGATATGGGAAGGGGGACGGGGCTGGACTCCTCTACCACCAGCGGGTGCGCCAGCGGACGACGGCCCCGCCCCGATGGGAACTGTCGAAGTCGTCGTAGAAGCGCAGCGTGTTTGCGCCGGGCTCCAGTTGCGGGTAATCGCCGGAGACCTGGGCGGTGACATCGGTGCCGTTGAGCGTGACACGCCGGGCCGCGCCGTCGATGACGAGCACCTGCCCCGAACTCATGACACCGGAGTAGCTCAGGCGGCGGGTACCGTCGTCGAAGGCGGGAATCAAGACGGTGCCGGAGGCGGTGAACTGGAGGTGCGCGGGGGCGGAGGAGGTGCCTGGATACTCCAGCGTCAGCGCCGCGCCCAATGCCTGAATGGTCCAGGACATTTGCGTGTCGGAGTCCGCCTCTTCCAACGCCTGGTCGGAGGTGAACAGCGCCGTAAACACGGCCTCCCGCGCGGTGCGGTGCACCTCGCGATCAAGCCGTTGCAGGCGCGCGGAAAGGCACCGGCCCGGCCGCAGGCTGAGCGCGACGGTTCCGGTGTCGCCGCCACCTGCGGCGCGGGCAACGTTGTCCAGGCGGGATTCCAGCTCGGCCACGGTGCCGGCATCGCCGACCGAACCGGTGATGCGGATGGTGCGCGCGGGCAGGTCGGGGTCCGTGTCGCGGCGCTCATGCACCGCGACGAATTCATCGGAAAGGGTCAGGTCGCCGATGCTGATCATGGTGTTGCTCC
>CAIXUF010000137.1 GCA_903922535.1 Candidatus Hydrogenedentota bacterium | reverse complement strand
TTGGGTGCGATTTTGATTTTAATTCTTGTTATGTTCAATCCTGGAAATCTAAATAAAAATGAAAGAAAAGTAGTCACAGAACCGCAAAATATATTGACGGCAGGCGGGGCTCCAGGGACTGACAGGGGATTCTTTTCTTCTCCTAAAGATGTAGCAGTAGATAAAGAAGGAAATATCTTCGTGGTAGATTCAAAAAATGACAGAATACAGAAATTTAACAATGCAGGTACTTTCATTCTTGCTTGGGGTAAGGAAGGTAATGGTCCAAGTGAATTAAAAGAACCATGCGGTATTGATATAGGTCCAGACGGAAACATTTATGTTGCAGATACATGGAATGCCAGGGTGGCTATATTTACTGCAACAGGAAGCTTTATCAGATTTGTCGGACAAGAGCAGGGGCTTTGGGGCCCGCGTGATGTAGGCGTGGACAAAGACGGAAATGTTTACATACTTGATACTGGAAATAGCGTGATATTAAAATTTGATAATAAAGGTAAGTTTGTAATGACCTTTGGTAAAAAGGGTGTCGGCATCAGTCAGGGTGCGCTCGGGCGACTGGAAGACTAGGCTGAAGGCGATGCTTTTCTTTTCCGCCGAGAGTTGCTTACCAGCATAAACGTCGAAGATCCGGACTTCCCGGAGCAGCTCTCCCCCACTCTTCTGGATGGTTTCCAGCAGCGCGCCGGCCTGAACGCCCCGTTCGACAACCACCGCGAGGTCGCGCAGCGACGGCGGATAGGTGGCCAATGCCTGGAATGCCGCTTTCACCGGATTTCGGGACAGCAAGGGCTGGAGGTTGAGTTCCATCAGGAACGCCTCGGCCGGAAGATCAAAGTTCTTTTGGACAGTGCGGGACACCTTTCCCAGGCAACCGATACGCTGGGCGTCGAGCACAATATCGGCCCCCATGCCTTTTTGGAACAGGTCGAGGCTGCCCGGTTGGAGTGTTGGCACCACGCCAAAGAAGCCGCAGATCGTTTCCACCCAGCCTTTCAAATCATACAGATCCGTCATGCGCTCGGGCTGTCCCCAATGCTGGCGACCCAGCGCCCCCATGAGCATAATGGCCAGATGGGCCGGTTCCTCGGGCAGGACCCCGTCCTGCACGGGCAGGTATACGGGACCCATTTCAAAGGTCGAAATGCGGTTATTGCCCCGTTTCACATTGTATTCCGCGTTTGCCAGCAGGCCCGGGATCAGGCTGGTGCGCATCGCGGTCAGGTTCTCTGTCAGCGGGTTTTGAAGGAACACCATGGTCTCGTGGTCAGCGGACAACCCGGTCTTGCGCACCTGGTCCACGCTGCTGAAGGTCCAGCCGAAGATCTCGCTGAGCCCCTGTTTCACCAGGAGTTCACGCAGTTCGCGCAGGCGTTTCTCGTGGGGTGAGAACACTTTTTCGCTCTGCCGCACCCTGGGCACGGTTGCGGGAATGTTGTCATAGCCAAAGAAACGGGCCAATTCCTCAATCAGGTCCGTTTCCATGGACACATCATGCCGCCAAGATGGCACCGTGAACTCGGCGCCATCTGCGGTACCCTTCACCATGGCAAACCCAAGCTGCTCCAGAATGGAGCACTGCCTGTCCATGGGGATATCTGTGCCCAAGAGGGCTTTGGTGCGGGCGAAGCGCAAAGCGACCGTTTTCACCACTTGGGGACGCGGATGGGCGTCAAGCAAACCGGGCGCAATTTGGGCACCGGCGATTTCCTGCATGAGCATGGCCGCGCGGTTGATCGCGTAGAGTGCCATTTTGGGGTCCGCGCCGCGCTGGAAATGCTGGGCGGCCTCGGTGAGCAGGTTGAGCCGACGCGCCGTCCGGCGGACGGACGACGGTGCAAAGACCGCGCTTTCCAGGAAGATCCGGGTGCTCTTCTCCCCCACTTCACTGTCGGCCCCCCCCATGATGCCCGCCACGGCCTGGGGCATGTTGGCATCGGCGATGACCAGCATGTCCTCTTCCAGCGGGCGCTTTTCACCGTCCAACGTGGTTATGGTTTCGTTGGGTCGTGCGCGGCGCACGACTATCCGGTTTTCCGCCAACAGGTCGCAGTCAAAGGCATGGAGCGGATGGCCCGTCTCCAGCAGCAC
>CAIXUF010000136.1 GCA_903922535.1 Candidatus Hydrogenedentota bacterium | reverse complement strand
GAGGTTAAGGCAATACCCCGCCGTGGTCTCGCTCAGGTAGGTAGCCGAGGACTCCTGATAGACTTGGTTCCATCCCAGGTTGGTGGGGTCGGTCGCCGCATAGTAGGTGCGGTGCGTCCCGTCGTTGTGGATGCGCAGCCAGATGATAGGCGCAGTCCAGGGGTTCCACTGCACGGTCAGGGGGTTGGACGAGAAGGTCGTGGCGTTCGAGTATTGCAGGACGCTCAGGACGCTCTTGCCCAGGGCACTGGTGTTCTGGTGGTCGAAGCCATAGACCACGAACTTGGTGCCATCCGATATGGCGATGCCGTCGAACCAGTTGAGGGCCGTGCCGTCGAAGTAGTCGTTGGCGATGCCCATGGCCACTACCAAGTCCCAGTTTCCGCCCGAGGTAATGGCGTCGGGGCTATAGAAGTAGCGGATGTTGACGGAGCCGGGTCCGGTGTCGGTAAGGCTGAAGACGCCGTTCGACAGGCTCTCCGTCGCCGTGCCCTGGTTGAGCCATGCGAAGCTGGTGATGTTGGGCGGCGTCAGGTTGACGAAGGGCCATGACCCGCTGGAGGCTACCGCCGCCGTGCTCTGGACGGTAGAGTCGGGGAACACGATGCCGCCTGATGCGGTGTGGATTTCCCCGTTCACATCCAGCCTCATTGTCCAGCAGGTGATCCTCCAGGTGATAAAGGGGACCATGATGCCGTTCGTCCTTCCCATGGGCGTGGTGCTGCGCATGTTCCCGCCCACGCGCGACGCAGGCGCCTTTTTCATCTCCGCAGCCATCGCTTTCCAGGTGGTTTTCCCGTTCACATACGTGATGCACAAAGAGATAGTGCAAGGCGTCCTCATCAAAGCGGCATACAGCAGCACGGTCAACTATGACAGCGTGATGGCTGCGCAGGCGGACTCGAAATACCTGGTGGAATACATAGGCGACCACGGGATCTTCAACATCCAGGGCATGTTCTGGTACCCGCTCATAGGCGTATCATTCCTGCTCCTGCAGGCGATTTTCCTTCCCGCGCTCAGCATGATACTCACCGTGGCATTTATCAAGGGCTTCAACAAATT
Organism: Candidatus Hydrogenedentota bacterium; assembly: GCA_903922535.1. Next base: position 2,284 of record CAIXUF010000136.1, on the reverse strand, counting down.
CATAACCCAGAAGTTCGGATAGTGGCATCATGGCAAATACGGGCGCACTTGCGATTGCGGGGATTTTCCTCCTGCTTTTCCTCAGCTTCGGCTGCACCGACACGTCCGGGGTTGGCAAGACCCAGGCGATGGGCTGGAACCTGCTCGTGGGGCTTGCGCTTTTCATAGTCGTCCTGCTCCTCTCCATCGGCTACATGGCGGCCGTCTTCATGGGCGATGACAGGCTCAAGGCATGGGTCGGCAGGGAGCTCGGGCAGGTGTTCTTCTCCGCGATAATAATAGTCGCGGCCGTGGCGCTTGTGGGCTCGCTCGACTCATGGATGCGCGTGCTTTCCCTTGCGGGCGGGCCGGGCTGGCAGGCCTATGTGGACCAGGGGGTGTGCTGCGTCCAATCCGCCGGGCACGCGTGCCCCCTTGCCGCGGCAAGCGAGGCGCGGGGCAGGGCTTGCCACATAGAGGTTGCGACCGACTACCTGCAGATACTCTATGAGACCGCGCGGCAAAGTGCCTCCACGTACCTGGGCAATTACGGATGGTTCGGCTTCCTTTCCCGCATATCCCTCTCCACCACCATCGTGATGAAATTCATGGCAGGCCTCACCATCCAGCCGTTTGCCGGCCTCGAGATTCCCGCGGAGTTCTTCTCCCACATGTTCGACCTGTCGATAAAGACGATGTTCCTCCTGCGCGCGCAGCAGATTTTCCTCGATTTCCTGTGGTTCCCACTGTTCCCGGTGATGATGTCCATGGGGCTGGTGCTGCGCATATTCTATTTCACCCGCAAGCTCGGCGGGCTCCTGATAGCCTTGGCGCTCGCGCTCTACGTGGTGTTCCCCATGTTCTACGTGCTGTCAAGCGCCATACTCTGGGGGTTCATGAACGACGCCCAGGCCACAAGCTGGATGCCCTTCGGCAACACGTATGCAACCGCCAACGGCGCCGCGCCATTGCCATCATCCGGGGGCGCGTCGCTGGAGCTGGACCCGAACGCGCACGCAAAGAACGTGTTCACCTCCCAGCAGCAGCTCCGCATCGACCTGTGCGGCGATGCAACAACCCCTGAGCGGGAGGGCATGGTGTCCGCAATGGACAATGTGCGCGGCAAATGGGATTTCCTCGAGGGCGGCACATGGTATTCGCAGTTCCTTGGGTTCGTCACGGGCGGCGCGTTTGCGGAGGACGGCCCGATTGCGCACCTTGCGCTCCTCATGGTGTTCACGCTCTTCATCCCGTTCCTTGCGCTGATGACTTCGCTTGCGGCATTCAAGGTCCTCTCGCCGCTTCTGGGCGGCGATGTGGAGATTTCGCTCCTCTCGAGGCTGATATGATGGCTGGAATTCACCGTCTTTCAATCGCGGCTGCCGCGTTCATAGCGCTGCTGATGCTGGCGGGCACGCTGTTCCCTTCGATGTTCGACACCATCATCAACCCAAGCCCGGCGCTCACCACTTGCAGCACCGCGCTTTCAAACGTCGAGGCATACAACTGGCTGGTGGAATGGGTAGTGCTTTCGCTGATAGCGTTGATGGTCGGGATGATGTGGGCGATAATCGGGCAGGTGCTCACCGGCACGTTCTCGGGCCAGAAATACAACGAGTTTGTCAAGGGGATGCTCTGGGGCGGGGTGGAAACCGCCGCGCTCCTCGGGCTCCTCACCGCGCTTTTCGTCCCGATCTGGGGATACACCATGCAGAAGATCGACACCGCGCACGCATACGCAGTGCTTGCGAAAAACACGGTGTCGTTCGACTTCGGTCTCATGCTTGGCGCGAATTTCATAGCTGGCTTCATAACCAACATGAACCCGCAGTTCAGAATCCCCGGCCCGGCCTACATGACGGTGAGCCTGCAGATAGCGCCCATGTTCAAGCCCATACTGGACATACTGGGCGTCACCATGCAGCTTATCACCACCGCGGTGGCGATGTGGGCGGCCCAGGAATTCCTTCTATGTTTCATCAAGACGAACATGCTGATAATCCTGCTTCCCGCCGGCTTTTTCCTGCGGGGCTTTGGGCTGAAGGCGGGCGGCAACGCGCTCATCGGCATCGCGCTTGCGCTGTTCATCATCTACCCTCACATGATAATCATGATGGGCGAGGTCGTGTCCTCCCAGCTCCAGGACGACATAAACGCGGACCATGTCGTCAACCCGAACAACCATCTGAGCCATGTCCTGGACCAGACCTGCACCGGCAGGCCCATCTGCTGCGTGTTTGACTCAACTTACCACGATGCGCCGGGGGATTATCCCATACCAAACGGCGACGGCGGCCAGCAGCTT
>CAIXUF010000135.1 GCA_903922535.1 Candidatus Hydrogenedentota bacterium | reverse complement strand
GTCCTGCAACCCGTACCTGGCCTTCTCGGCGCTGCTGATGGCCGGCCTCGACGGCATCCAGAACAAGATTGATCCGGGCGAGCCCATGGACAAGGATCTCTACGATCTGCCGGCCGAAGAGAAGGCCAAGATCCCGCAGGTGCCGGGCAGCCTGGCCGAGGCGCTCCTCGCCCTCGAAAAGGACCACGACTACCTGCTCAAGGGCGATGTGTTCACCGAGGACGCGCTTGAGACATGGGTGAAGTACAAGCGGGTCCACGAGGTGGAAGCGGTCAATCTTCGTCCGCATCCCTACGAGTTTTTCCTCTACTACGACATTTGATCCATCCCCAATCACGGTGATGGTTGTTTTGCGCGGCCCGGAACAGCAGTATCGTTCCGGGCCGTGCCCCTTTCTGAAGGCTTTCGCCGCTGGGAGTATCGGCATCCTTGCGGCTGGGCGCGCCCGCGATGAGAGCCGACGCGGCTTTCCCACAACCAGTAATGCTTCTTTTTTTCTTGACACCCAAACAGGAAGTTGTAGCATTATTTATATAAAGTCCGTACGGGACAGTTGCGCGGAGGGGGGGTGGTTGGGTGGCGGTTGCAAGGGCGGTGTATGTATGGGATCAAGTGTGGGACATCTTATCCCGGCCGAATCCCGACTGGTCCCGAGCGCACGGGGGTGCCTTCGGTGGGCATTTTCACATTTCCACATGGACACACCACATTTATGGAACAAGACCGGAAGCCGTCATGCCCTGTGTCTTGTCCACTCATGTTCACGTTCTTTTCGACCAGCACCCCCATCCTGTTCTGCACACAACAATACAGGAGGTTGACGAATCATGAACGGCATGAAGACGCTTCGAGCGGCACACGTCGCAACGGCGGCAGCCCTCCTTCTGGCAGTGCATTGTGTTTCCGTCCACGCCCAGAGCACGGCCGTCTATGCGAGCAACGGCGAACTGGGCGACTGGACGCTGACCTCCGGCACACTCAGCATAGACACCACCGCGTTGACCATGACGTGGGGTTCACAGGTGAGAAACGGCACGAACATTGACGGCGTGGCGGTGTTCCGCTTCGCGAACCTGTTTGTCGGTTCGGTCGTGACGGTCAATGTTACCGGCACGCGGCCCCTGTCGGTTACGGCGTCTGGTGACATGACCTGGGCCGCCAATCTGGACGTCACGCCCGGCACACTGGGCGGCGGCCAGGGCGGTGCGGGTGGCAATGGTGGTGCCGGCGGCACAGGCGGCATGGGCGGCAGAGGGGGTGCGGGTGGCAACGGCGGCACGGGCGGTGCGGGCGGTGCGGGCGGCAGAGCCTACACGCCCTATGACGTAACTAGACCTGGTTCCGCGGGCGGGAACGGTGCCTCAGGCGGTTCGTCTACTGTGGGGGTCGGGGGGATCCTTGGAAATTCAGGTTCGCAGGGTGCCACCGGTGGCGCGGGTTACGGAGGCATGGGCACTCCGGGCACGGGCGGTGCGGGCGGCGGCGGCGGTAGTGGCGGTGTTGGCGGTGCTGCCGCTGCGGGCGGTGCGGGCGGTGCGGGCGGAGTGGGCGGTGACGGCTATGGCCACGGCGGAGTGTTTGGACTTCCTGGAGCCCCCGGGCTAAATAATGCGGGCGGTGGCGGCGGGATTGGCGGTCAGGGCAGCGACGGAATGCCCGCGGCATTTCAAGCTTCCGCCAACGACCTGACTCTGGCGGCCGGCGGCGGCGG
>CAIXUF010000134.1 GCA_903922535.1 Candidatus Hydrogenedentota bacterium | reverse complement strand
GGCACGACAACTCTGGGCACCGCCGCGATGAGCAACGGCGTGGCGACGTTCACGGTGTCGAACCTTCCAGTCGGGGCTCACTCGCTGACGGCGGCATACGGCGGAGACACGAACGACGCAGCCAGCATCTCCGCGACGCTGACGCAGACCGTCAACCAGGCTTCCTCAACCACGACCCTGACGGGATCGCCGAACCCGTCTTCGTTCGGGCAGACCGTAACGCTCACAGCGACCGTCACCCCGTCCACCGCTTCCGGGAGCGTCACATTCAAGGACGGCACGACTACGCTGGGCACCGCCGCGATGAGCAACGGCGTGGCGACGTTCACGGTGTCGAACCTTGCGGTCGCATCTCACTCCCTGACAGCCGCCTACGCCGGGGACACGAACGACGCGGCCAGCATCTCCGCGACGCTGACACAGACCGTCAACCAGGCTTCCACCACCACAACCCTGACAGGATCGCCGAATCCGTCTTCGTTCGGGCAGACCGTAACGCTCACAGCAACCGTCACCCCGTCCACCGCTTCCGGCACCGTCACCTTCAAAGACGGCACCACAACTCTGGGTACTGCCGCACTGAGCAACGGGATCGCGACCTTCGCCACGGCATCGCTTTCCGTGGCAACCCATTCGATAACGGCAGCCTACTCGGGGGACACCAGTTATCTGTCCAGCGCGTCGGCCTCCCTCGCTCAAAGCGTCACTCAGGCTGCGTCGGTCCTCACCCTGAACTCCTCGCTCAACCCTTCCACCGTTGGCCAGACCGTCACGCTGCGAGCCGCGGTTACCCCTGCGGATGCCACCGGCATCATCACATTCCGGGACGGCTCCGCGGTGCTGGGAACCGCCAGACTGGCAGGCGGCGCCGCTAACCTCGCCGTGTCCACTCTGCCCCCGGGCGCCCACACCCTCAACGCCTCTTACGCAGGGGACACGTCTTACCTGGGCAGCAGCGCTTTGCTGAACGGAACAACGCTGAGTTTCTCCGCCGCGGTCCCGGGCACCCTTGCCGACAGCAACGGGCTGGGCACGGGATTCACACAGCGCCTTCCCGGAACCGGCTCTGCAATTGCTGCGAACGACCCGAATCTGACGGTCAATACAGAAACCGGGACACTCACCTGGCGGGCACCGGTCTCCGACCTGAATGGCGCTGTCAATCTGGCGGGCGGCGATTTCCCCGGCGTTCCTGTAGCCAGTGACGATTTCACTATGACCGCCACGTTTCGAAACGTCCGGTTGGGGCAGAACAATGACCAGTTTGGCCTCTATGCCGGCACCGCCGCGTCGAACGTGTTTCGTGGCGGCGTTCGCTATTCCGATGGCGCCGTAATCTTTACCGCGCAAACGTCGGGGACCGCGGATCGGAACGTCATGACCGGAAACCCGGATCTCGCGCCGCGCAACGGCGACGACGTGACCCTGACGCTGTCGCGAAGCGCCGGGAACTGGACGCTGTCGCTCCGCAATCTCACCGCCCCGGCGCGTTCGGGCAGCGTGCCCCTCGCGCAGCCCGCGTTTCTGAACGGTGTTACCGGACTGGTGGCCGGACTCTTCGCGTCGAGCGGCGGGAGCACCAACAGCCAAACGGTCACCGTCAGTTCCTTCCTTTCCGACAACGGGATTCAAACGGTCAAACAGATCGCGACCACAACCATTCTGACGTCCGCGCCGAACCCTTCGCACCCGACATCGGCCGCGACCTTCACCGCAACCGTAACACCCGCGACCGCGACCGGCTCCGTCACGTTCAAAGAAGGCGGCACCACACTCGGGACAGCGACGCTGGCCTCCGGAGTGGCGACATGGCAGACCACTTCTCTCGGCCTG
>CAIXUF010000133.1 GCA_903922535.1 Candidatus Hydrogenedentota bacterium | reverse complement strand
ATTGAGGAAGATTTTATGCCGCTGATTGCGCTGTGTCGGGAGCTTTTGTCTGAGAAACCCTTGTTTTTTATAGCTAACGGCTATGCCGCCGGGTACGCTCCGCTCGCTTTTGCCTACAATCTACAACCGCTCGAGAGCGCGTTCGACGGGGAAGTGGAGTATGGGGAGCTACATTTGGCCGAGCTAGGCGGAAAACGCGAGCTGCCAAGCGGTATTTATGCACGATGGACAGGCGGCGGGGGCGGAGCGGAGTAGGAAGTGTTTCATATGAAAAGCACCAATCCAGCACTTTCTGGGGGACATCAGCGTTTCATATGAAACTATTTCACGGCGTCTGAGAGTTGTTTTGTAAGGCCGGGCGCAATATCTGCGTTGAATTGTGCGGCTTTTGCTTGTAGGTCACCGGAAAGCAGACCGTTGATGCCGCCCAAGCCGTCCGCCTGAAGCACGTGATCGATGTGCGCCAATGAAACAGCGCGGAGGTCGCGGCCGGCGGTTGTTGCCGCTTCGGTGTCGGTTACAATGATGCCGGCAAGCGTTCCGTCGCTTGCATGCACGGCGGCGCCGCCGGAAGACCCACCCTGCGACACCATACTGCCCGGGATAGAAAACAAATCCACCCATTGGTCTTCTTTGTGAAATACATATACCTTGCCGACATTCGCGTAGGCGGAGGTTTGATATAGGCCGGTTAAAATAGACGCGCCGTGTAAAAAGCTTGCCGGATACGCCGCCAGAAGCATCTGTTCGTTCGGCTGTGGGTCGGCACCGCTCATCGGCAAGCGGGGAAATGCGGCGGGGAGCGTGCCTGCCGGATTGATGGTGCCGGTAATACGGAGGAATGCGAAATCGTTTTCGCCGGTGCCCGTGGGGGCGGAAGAAGTGATTTGTGACGCGTTTTGCGCCACCCACGCGGGGGACAGATAGAGCAGCTCGGCGGTATACATCGCACGGGCGGGGGAGCCGACGCGCACCACGCACTGCACATTGTCCTTTATCGGATAATCGCGCATCAGGAAAAACTGCGCGACGTGGGAATTAGTAAGGATAATGCCGCGGGAATCTACCAGCACGCCGCTACCGCTCATAGGACTGAGCGTGGCGCTGCTGCCTGCCGTGCACATAATGTTCACAATAGCCGCGCGCGCCTGGGCATTAAGGGCCTCAGGAGAGATGGTGGGTGGCTGCGGAACGATTGGTGCGGGCGCGGGAGATGGGGCAGGGGAGGCAACTGTAATGGGAGCCGCCGCTGGAACCTCCTTGATCACCGCCGGTTTGTGTACGGGCGCAGCGGTCTTTATAAAAGACTTTGTCTTAGACACTGTTGTAGTGGCGATCGGCAGCACACTGATCACAGACGTACTTGCCACTCGCGTTTTCATCAGTGAAAAAGGCACCGCGGGCACTGTCGCAGCCTTGTATTCAACCGTAGAAGTTGCCACGTGAAACACCAATCCCAGCAGCAGACTAGCCCCGACGGACATTCCCGCCACAACTTTCGCCGCAACCGCCGCTATACCACTCATATCCGTATCATACTATTTTGTTGCATATACGCACCTCCGCCTGCTACGATACAGACATTGCGGGCGTAGTTTAGTGGTAAAATGGCTCTCTTCCAAAGAGCAGTTGCGAGTTCGATTCTCGCCGCCCGCATAGAGATTTATTAACGTTATATATCTAGTATGAACATTGAACTCACCAAAGATCAGTTTCGCGAATTATTGTTGTTGGCGTCGGTTGGTAATCACGTGCGCCGGGGGGCGCTGGCGGGGGAGGAATTGTATATTCCGGAGCGCGATGAGGCATTGATGACGGCGCTGTATGAAATGGCGTACGAGGCGGGAATAGGGGAGGTGGAAACGGACGGAAACAATCGCACGGAAGAAAACTCAGGCGCCATTGTGCCGACACAGAAGCTTGAAGATGCGGTGCATACGCTCTTGGAGGATTTTGCGGACGAGAGGTTCTGGCACGAACTCAGCCTATTGCTCGCACAACGCGATATAGAGCGCACCCTGACGCCTGACGAGCAGTTGGGTATGGAATTGAGCGGGGGGATACTTCCTGAGCGCTTATACGAGGTTTGCGAGCGGTACAGTATGGAGTTTGAGACGTTTGGGATTGATCGCTTGGAGATAAACGAAAATGCGCAGGTGTCGGATT
>CAIXUF010000132.1 GCA_903922535.1 Candidatus Hydrogenedentota bacterium | reverse complement strand
TCGGCGTGCGTCTCGGCGATGTGCCCACCCGTTCTGCGTCCCTTGTGGAACCGCCTCGAAAGATCCCCCATTGGTTATCGGTTTGCCAGGGGTGCCTTTTGGTCGGTTGCGGGGGCGGTCATTTCCCGCGTACTCGTCCTTTTTTCGTCCATTCTGGTGGCCCGCATGCTCGGCAAGGTCGCTTTTGGCGAACTTGGCATAATCCAGTCCACCGTCGGGATGTTTGGCATCTTTGCCGGATTTGGCTTGGGGATTACCGCCACGAAATACGTGGGTGAGTTTCATGCCAAGGACGCTGCCAAAGCGGGGCGCGTAATTGCCCTGTCCGGCGTGGTGGCCATCATCAGCGGGGGGGGCATGTCGCTGGCGCTGTTTGTGTTCGCCCCATGGCTGTCCGAACATACCCTTGCCGCCCCGCACCTGGCAGGAATCGTGCGCATCGGCAGTCTGCTCCTGTTTCTCAGCGCGGTGAACGGCAGTCAGACCGGTGCCCTTGCCGGTTTTGAGGCGTTTCGCGTCATCGCCCAGGTCAGTCTCGTGTCCGGCGTGGCCTCGTTCCCGCTCATGGTGGGTGGGGTTTGGTTTTGGGGCCTCTCCGGCGCCGTGTGGGCGCTGGTCATTTCCATGAGTATCAATTGGCTTCTCAACCACATTGCGCTGCGCGCTGAAACCGCCCGGCACGCGGTTCCCTTCACGCTGTCGGGGTGCGCCCGTGAGTGGCCGGTGCTGTGGCGGTTCTCCCTGCCTGCGGCGACCAGCGGCATGATGGTGGGGCCGATTACCTGGGGCTGCAATGCCTTCCTGGTGAACCAGCCGAACGGGTACAGTGAGATGGGCCTGTTCAACAGCGCGAACCAGTGGTACACGGCCATCACCTTTCTGCCCTCAATGGTGGCCCAGGCCATACTGCCGATGATGTCGGAACAGTTCGGACGAAGCGACCACAGGGGAACCGCCAAAACGCTGTGCCTTGGAATCGGAATCAACGTTTTGGTTTGTCTCCCGGCGGGTGTGGCCCTCCTTGTCCTGAGTCCCCGTATCATGGGCCTCTACGGTGTTGGGTTCGAGGCGGGGTGGAAGACGATGGATGCCGTGGTTCTGTCCGCCATGGTTTTTGCAGTTCAGGCGCCTGTTGGGTACGTTCTTGCAGCCTCCGGACATGCGTGGGTAGGCACCGCCATGAACCTTGGCTGGGGTATTGTGTGCGTCACAATGACCTACTTGCTTGTGCAGCGGGGCTACGGGGCGCTCGGCCTGGCCATGGGACGGACAACAGCCTATTTCGTCCATACCGCGTGGACACTGGGGTATGCCGTGGTTCTCTTAAGAAACGTCGGGAAGCAAAAGATTCCAACCATGGAGAAACGGGTATCTTGAAAACAGACTTGGATCATCCCTTTGACAGATCGGGCCTGGCAATCCTGTCTGACCTGGGAACTCCGGAATGGAGGGAGTTGTTCTCCAAGTTGGAGAAGGACCAGGCTGAGTTTCTATCGCTGGAAGACAAATTTCGGAGTTCCGAATACCGCTGGCCGGGAGATTCGCTTCACGAATGGAGCCGGATTTGGGAATATCCCTATGCCTATCACCACCTGCGGCGCTGGCGGCGGACGGTGCCGACGGAAACGAGCCCAAAGGTTGCGGATGTGGGGAGCGGCGTCACGTTCTTCCCCTTTAGCATTGGCCGCCTGGGATGTGATGTGATCTGCACGGATATCGACCCTGTCTGCGGCGTGGATCTTGGCAGGGCGGCGGCCGTATATGCCGCCGCGCCCGGGTCTGTCCAGTTCCGCCTCGCCGACGGGAGCAGCTTGCCTTTTGCCGACGGCGAACTTGACGCGGTATACAGCATAAGCGTTATTGAGCATATCCCAGACTTTGCGCACACGCTCGAAGAGGTGTGGCGCATCCTAAGACCCGGCGGTATTTTTCTCCTGACCTGTGACATGTGCATGGAAGGCGACCTGGAATTGGGAATAGAGAGCCATGGCCGTCTTGTCCGCGCTCTTCACCGCCATTTTGACCTGACGTGCCCTGAAAGGACGGTTCATCCGAAGGACACACTCTACTCGGACAGCGCAGTCAGGGTGGATGCCGCCGTCCAACCGCGGGTTTTCGCGTGGCCCAATCCCCTGCTTGCCGCATGGAACCACCGTTATGATATTGTGGTGCGTCCGGCGGAGAGCCTCAAGAAAGGATGGGCAAACCTGGTCATGGCGCGGACCAGGCAGCGGTTTGCCGTCAGCGCGTTTCTCACAAGGAGGAAAGGGTAGCATGCCAGGGAATTCGGCGATGTTTGCGGTTTGTCACCGCAACGACAACGGGAATGCAAAGGCCGGGACATGGACAAAGTGAAGCAGGCGCGAATTCCAGCGGGGCGGAACAGCAATGGCATGGGGCTGGAACCAACGCGCTTATCCCGGCCGGTTCGCAAACATGTCAACCAGGCACTCAGGGGGGCGCGGCGTTAATGAAACGATTCGCGATAGTCCTGCTGCACCTGTACATCATAATGGGTCCATTCGCCATATTCTTCCCCCGCATCACCATGGCTTCAACAGGATTCAATCCGATTCGAGTTGTGACATTGGCGATAGTGGGGATCGCCTTTTTCTGGACTCTCAGGTCGCGCTACAGACACAGGATAGGCTTGTCCGGGGGGGACCTGTTGGTTCTCGCGTTCCTTGCGACCGTCGTGGCGAGTTCCACAAGAGACTTTGTCGGGACACAGCAGGCCGTGTTTGTTCCCGTGTTGAGTTGCATCGGCTTCCTGTATATTATGGCGCACGCCAACCTGGAGTCGCCCACCATGGGCCTCTATCGAACAATAGCGCTGACCGCGATAGGCTGTGGCATAGGTGCGCTACTGTTCAGATTTGGCCTGATAGGCGTACCGTCTTTTCGCCTGGACGAAGCGGCCCGTTTTGAAACCAGCCGGACCACGGGGCTGTTCGATTCGAATCAGGGAATGTGGGGGCTCCTTGTCGCATTCATTCTTCCGACGGTGTCATCCAATAAGATGGACAAAATACTGGCGCTGGCGACACTCGCATTCTCCTGGGTGCTGCTTATGTCAGCGCAGTTCCGCGTGCTCATTGCGGTTTCCGCCCTTATCACACTCATTGGGTTGGCAAGGGCTTGGCGTGTGCGGGAGTATTCGATATTGTTGATTGTGCCGCTCTTTGCATCATTGTTAACCGTCTTTATTGCCGCCGACTACACACCGGATGTTTTCAACGAAGTCATGGACCGTTTCTACAACGTGGTCGAAGAAAGGCCGGGAGGGGTGGGCGGTTACGAAGTCGGTGAGTCATATGCGGCCAGACAGGAAGAAAATGAGATTTCACGGGGCATTATAGCCGAGTATCCGTGGTTTGGTTACGGGTGGGAAGTGATTAATCAGATGACGCTAAGGACCTCAGATATGCCCCTGTATGGGCACAATATGTACTTTGCGTGGCCTGTGCGTGTGGGGATTCCGCTTTCGCTGGGCATTCTGGGCGCGACGCTGGGCCTTCTTCTTGTGAGCTGGCGCCAATACCGCGCGGTGGTTTCGGAAACGGGGAAGGGGCTCTATTTTTATGCCATGGTTGCCATAGCCTGCGTTCTTCTTGTGGGATTTGTCAACGACATGACACGGATGGCAATTTCCTTCCCCTGTCTTGCCGTGTTCATCTATCCCGCCTTCAAGAAATACGAAGACGAACGCGTGGAGCCGGATGAACTTGAACTGCTGGTGCGCAAGTGACGCAAGAACGGCGGCGGACGTCGGTGCCGGGCGATTAGGCCCCTGACGCAGACGCCGGTGCTGAAAGGGAGCGAGTATGAAAATGGTGGTTGTCTGCAAGCCGACGCTGGAAGGGTTTCGCCCGTATTGATCGTCATTGACACACTGCGCGAATTGGGCAATGAGGTGTCCGTGATTTGCGGACCCTTTTAGGCCGGCGTTCCCAGGCTGTTTGACGGGCGGTTCATGGCAAGGGACACGGCCACCATCACAAGATCCCCGCCGCCCATGCCAAGCTCGATTTGCCCGTCATCGACGACCGCAGACCGGCCATCCCGACCGAAGAACGACGCAAGGACATTCCGGAAATCTTGGAGGGCTGCAACGATCCGCGCTGTGACCCTGCCGGCTGGCCGGGGTTCCATCGGCAATGGCATGCCATCAACCCAATAATGGCAGTTGGAAACAGGCTGTTGCTGTCGAGGGATGATGCGCAAGAGCACACGAGATCTCCGAATTATCAATGCAACACGTCATTGTTTAGACACAACGCTGAACACGCCCAGAAAAGGGCAGTTTCAGACAGAACACTTTTCAAGATCTCCCCCCGGCGGAGCTGCGCGAGCGCGGCGGGGCGCGTGTTTCCTTGGTCTCCGTCCACAGCACGCTCAAGAGGCCCCGGTTGCCTTTCTGCGCCTGTCCGCCGTCTCCCGGTCGGCATTTCAAAACGTTGTGCGTGGATTATTGCGCCACGACCGGGTGCCAAGAAGAATTGGATTCCCACCCATCCAGAAGGTATCATAGCACTGGATCCGGTGCAGATTCGGAACAGATTATAGAGAGGCTAAGTCATGAAAGTGGCAATACTAGCGGGGGGCGTCGGCAGTCGTTTGCAGGAGGAAACAACGGTTCGGCCGAAGCCGTTGGTGGAAGTCGGCGGCAAACCCATCCTATGGCACATACTGAATATCTACTCGGCGTTCGGGTTCAACGAGTTCACCTTGGCCTTGGGGTACAAGGGCGAGGCCATAAAGGAATACTTTCTCGATTTCTACGCGAACAACAATGACCTGACGGTGGACCTCGTGGACGGGAAGACCCATGTCCATCAAGGGAAACAGCCGAATTGGAAGATAGAGCTTGTGGACACCGGGCAGAGCACCATGACAGGCGGCCGCCTGAAACGTCTGAAGCCGTGGATTGGGAACGAGACATTTATGGCCACGTACGGTGACGGCGTGGCTGACATTTGCATAACAGAGCTGCTTGCTTTCCATAGGTCACATGGCAAACTCGCAACACTGACCGCAGTGCGTCCGCCAGCCAGATTTGGCGGTTTGGAAATAGAAGGAGATGGACGGGTCACGAGATTCACGGAGAAGCCTCAATCCGGTGAGGGATGGATCAATGGCGGGTTCTTCGTCCTGGAGCCCGAAGTGCTTGACCTGATAGCGGGGGACGAGATTTCTTTCGAGAGGCAGCCGATGGAGGAACTGGCGCGGCAAGGGCAGTTGATGGCATATCAGCATCCCGGCTTTTTTCAGCCGATGGACACCATCCGTGACAAGAACCAACTCGAGGAACACTGGCAAACGGGTCGCGCCCCGTGGAAAGTCTGGTAATGAACCAGGAATTCTGGCGGGGCAAACGCGTTCTTCTAACCGGCCACACGGGCTTCAAAGGTGGTTGGTTGGCGCTGTGGCTGCAAAGTTTGGGTGCTGAAGTGCATGGGTATGCCCTCAATCCGCCCACAGAACCAAATCTATTCACCGCCGCCCGTGTGAAAGACGGCATGGCCCGCAGCATCGTGGCCGACATCTGCGACGCCACCATTTTGGGTGAAGCCATGCAGGCCGCCGACCCAGAAATCGTCATTCACCTGGCCGCCCAACCGCTTGTTCGCCACTCATATGCGGCGCCGGTGGAAACCTATGCCGTCAACGTCATGGGAGCCATAAACTTGCTGGAGGCGGTCCGCACCACCCCCGGCGTGCGTGCGGTCGTGATCGTCACCACCGACAAATGCTACGAGAATCGGGAGTGGGTTTGGGCTTACCGGGAGAACGAACCCATGGGGGGGCACGACCCATATTCCAGCAGCAAAGCCTGTGTCGAGATTCTCACAAGTGCCTGGCGATGCTCCTATCTGGAGCAAAGAGGGGTGGCGGTGGCAACAGCCCGCGCAGGAAACGTCATAGGCGGCGGTGACTGGGCAGCGGACCGCCTGATCCCCGACTTCCTGCATGCCCTTGACCGGGGTGAAACACTGCGGATTCGCTCGCCCCAGGCCATTCGGCCGTGGCAGCATGTCTTGGAGCCGCTTTCAGGCTACTTGAGACTGGCGGAGCGCCTGTATGTCGAAGGCTCTGCCTATGCGGAAGCATGGAATTTCGGCCCTGTTGATGAAGACGCCCGTCCCGTGCGCTGGATCGTCGAACGCCTCGTTGCGGCGACTCCCGGCGCAACCTGGGAGCATGAACAGAAACCCCAGCCCCATGAGGCCCATTATCTCAAACTCGACAGCAGCAAGGCCCGCACCCTTTTGGGATGGAAACCGCATTGGCGACTGGAAACCGCGCTTGACAAGACCCTCGAATGGCACGCTGCCTGGCGCCAGGGCAAGGACATGCATGACCTGTCCCTCAATCAGATCGCCGAATACACGGCAAGTGCGGAGTGAAGGACTCGCCGGTCAAGAATGCTCCCGTGAACCCATACAACCAAGTACCGGCGCGGCAGATGAAATGGAGACCAGATGAACCCGGTGAAGAAGAAAAAAGAGGACATACTCAAGCTTGTCAGGGAATACCATCCCGAGGCTTTTTCAACGCAAGAATTTGTGCCGGGTGAAACAATTGTTCGCTATGCCGGGCGGGTCTTTGACGCTGAGGAACTGGTCAACGCTGTTGAGGCGAGTCTGGATTTCTGGCTGACCGCCGGGCGCTTTTCCGAAGAGATGGAAGCGAATCTGGCTGATCTGTTCAACATCGATTCGGCTTTTCTGGTGAATTCGGGCTCGTCGGCGAATCTTGTTGCCCTCAGCGCGCTGACATCCCCCATGCTGGGAGAGCGGCGCATTCGTCCGGGCGATGAGGTCATTACAGCCGCCGCAGGCTTCCCAACAACCGTGAATCCCATAATTCAGAATTGCGCAGTTCCTGTTTTTGTTGATGTGGAGTTGGGGACATACGGACCCACAGTCGAGGCCATTGCAGCGGCTGTGACATCTCGCACCAAGGCGGTGATGACAGCCCACACCATGGGCGTTCCATTCGACGTGGAGGGAGTGCGCGATCTCTGTGATAGACATGGTCTCTGGCTGGTGGAGGACTGCTGCGACGCGCTGGGATCCATGTTCAACGGCCGGCAATTGGGCACGTTCGGCGATCTCGCCACCTTGTCGTTCTACCCGGCGCACCAGATAACGATGGGCGAGGGGGGGGCCGTTTTGACAGACAACGAGGAGTTGGCCCGCATAGCGCGGTCTTTCCGCGACTGGGGTCGCGATTGCTATTGCAGTGGCGGTGAAAACAACACTTGCGGCAAGCGCTTTAACCAGCAGTTTGGGACCCTTCCTTTTGGCTACGATCACAAGTACGTCTACTCGCATATTGGCTACAACCTGAAGGTGACCGACATTCAGGCGGCCATAGGTACCGCGCAATTGAAGAAACTGCCCCAGTTTGTGGCCGCCCGACGCCGCAATTGGGAGACCCTGTCCAGGGCGTTTGAACCGTTTTCCGACTGGTTGATTCTTCCCACCACCCCCCCCAACAGTGAGCCGTGCTATTTTGGGTTCGTCATCACGGTGCGGGAAGACGCGCCGTTCACCCGCAACGACCTGACATCCTACCTGGAAGAGGCCAAGGTCGAGACGCGCAATCTTTTCTGCGGCAATATCACGCGGCAGCCTGCCTATGAGAATGTTGAATTTCGCGTGGAAGGCGATTTGCAGAACACCAACATTGTCATGAACAACACGTTCTTCATCGGCGTGTATCCCGGGTTGACCGGCGAACACATCGAGTATGTGGTGAACGTTTTCACGCGATTCATGGGGGAAAGGGTGCGCTGATGGCCAGCCCCATAAAGTTCCGCGCGGAAGTCTCACGCATTGACAAGCACAGCGATGACGTTTTCACGTACGAGTTTCGCTGTCTGGACAAGCGCCCCCGGCACAAGGCGGGCCAATTCCTCCATTTGGCGTTGGACGACTATGATGCCTCGTCCCACTGGCCTGAGTCGCGCGTGTTTACCATCGCCAACGGGGCGACAAATCGCGATTGTATCCGGCTGACCATTGCCGGGAAAGGCAAATTCACCCACCGTATTCTTAAAGAACTGGAGGTGGGCCGGGAAGTCTGGATGAAGGCGCCTTACGGAGAGTTCATTGTTCACTGTCAACCCGAAGGAGAAGTCGCCCTCATTGCAGGCGGGACAGGGGTTTCGCCATTTGTGGCTTTTATGGAAGATGCCCTGGTTCAGGGGGTCGCCGGAGACGTGTGGTTGTTCTATGGCGCAAGAGAACCGGGTCTGCTTGTCTACCGCCGTCTTGCGGACCATTGCGCTGAGGTGTTGCCCGGTTTTCATGTCAAGTACTATGTTGAAAGCGGGTCGTTGGATAACGCCATCAATGGCAGGATAAACTTGGGTGAAGTGTGCGGCGTTCTGCGGGATGTCAAGAAGACAACGTTCTATCTTTGCGGGCCGCCGGAAATGATACGGTTCTTTTCTTCTCAACTGTCAAACGATTTCGGCGTTTTGGACACACAAATCAAGGTGGACGACTGGGGCTAGACTTCGACAACGGCACTTTGGGTGCAGAATATGACGAATCGTGCGAAACACCATCACGGCAAGAGACAGGGTTCTGGTCACGGGTGCCGGGGGGTTCATCGGCGCGGCAGCAGTGCGTTCCTTGGTAAGTCAGGGCTGCGAGGTGCGGGCCGTTTCCCTGGAGACCGAGCCCGTCAGGATAAAAGACCTGTTGGACCGGGTCGAGTACATTGCGGCGGACATGGCCGATCCTGCCGTGATCGAACGGGCTGTGGACCGGGTGGACTATGCGCTCCACTTCGCGGCTCGGGGTGTTGTTTGGGATCCATCGGACAGCTTCGAGGAGTTGATGAACGCCAACGTGCTTGGCACCTACCGGTTGATAATGGCGGCTGGCAAGGCAGGTGTTGGAAAGGTGGTCGTGGCGGGGTCCGTGTTCGAGTATGGCCGCGACTTTGGACGCCGCGTGAAGCATGACATTGGGACCAGGACGGCGCTGAGTCCCATTAACCTGTATGGCGTGACCAAGGCGGCATCCACGCTGTGCGTGCCCCACGCGGGGGACTTGGCCGGTGTCGAGACGGAGGCGCTTCGCATCTTCAGCCCGTACGGTCCGGCTGAGCACCCGGGGCGATTTGTGCCCAGCGTTATCGTGTCATCGCTTCGCGGAGAGCCGGTTCTGATGACTGGTGGCGAACAGGAGCGGGATTTTTGCTATTCGGAGGACATCGCGAACGCCTTTATTGCCGCCGCCCGGACTGCGCGGGGGGAATGCTCAACCTATAACCTGGGCACCGGGAGGGCGATCAGCCTCCGGGAAGCCGCTGAGGTCATCGTTTCGAGTGTGGGGTCGCGGGTGGAAATCCGCGCCGGGCAGATCTCTTATCGCAAGAACGAGGCGTTCCGTCTGGTGGCGGACAACTCTGATCTGCCAGACAACCTGAAGTGCTGCATGTCCACCTCATTCGCGGAAGGTGTGGCGCGGACGGTGAAATGGTTTGAAGCCAACGAGGAGTGGTTCTCATGAGTGAACTTGAACTCTCGGTGGTCTCTCCCTGTTACAATGAGGAAGAGAACATACCAAGGCTCTGCTCGGAATTGACCCGGGTGCTTGGGTCATTGGGGGTGGACTACGAGATTGTGCTGGTTGAGAATGGGTCGCATGACAAGTCCATGGAGATCATGGAGAATTTGGCCGGAAAGGATTCGCACATAAAGATTGTCCAGCTGTCGCGGAACTTCAGTTATCAGGGCGGCATTAGCGCGGGGCTGGCCCATGCGCAGGGAATGTTTTTGGTCTGCATAGACGCGGACTTGCAGGACCCTGTGGACCTTATTCCCGAGATGTATGAGAAGGCAATCACGGAGAGGTTCGACATTGTCTACGGCATCAGGCGAAGCCGCCAGGAGAGTGCCATCCAAAGGCTTGCTTACAAGCTCTTCTACCGTGTCATGAAGATCATCACGCCCTTTGACATCCCGTTGGATGCTGGAGACTTCGCGCTGGTCAGCCGGCCCGTTCTGGACGCCATCCGTGAACTTCCCGAAAAGGACCGGTTCGTGCGGGGATTGCGCGCCTGGGTGGGGTTTCGCTCCGGCGGAATACCCTATGATCGTGTCGCCCGCGAACTGGGAGAGTCGAAGTTCTCCATCACCGAGCAGTTCATGCTTGCCTTTCAGGGGCTGTTCTCGTTCTCATTCTTGCCGCTCAGAATACTCTTCTACTTTGGAGTTGTCGTGTGCGTCATGACAGCCTTCCTTATTGTCGTGTATTTTGGCTGGAGAATAACCAACCCCAATGCCTGGCCCGCCGGCATCGCCACTATCGTACTCTTGCTGCTCGCCCAGATTGGCCTGAGCATGGCCGGCATCGGACTGATTGGCGAGTACCTGGCCATCATCTTCGTCGAGACCAAAAGGCGGCCGACCTTTATCACCAAGAAGCTCGTTAACATGGCCGAAGGAGAGAAAGAATGAGAACGGACGGGCTGGGCGGGGAAACCGAGACGGCAAGAGGCCTCAATCCAAACGGCGAAGGCGGGTTAAGACGACCGGCAACTTCAGTCTTGGCGGTTGCAGGCGTGGGCATTGCCCTTTTCCTCGCTTTGGTCGCGTATGCGGCCTCCGGCGGCGTGCGGGGCTCAGACCAGTATTGGTACGCGGCGCATGTGGCGGCCATAACCGAAGGCCGGGGCGTCACTGACAACAACATCTTTCCCGTGTCGGTGTACGACAAGGTGCTGCCGCTTCCGCGGCCGTTTGTCCACAACATTCTAAACGTGTACCTGGTTGTTCCTGCGGCCATGATTTTCGGTTCCTTCATCGGTTGGCTGCTGACCAACGTGCTCTGCTCATTTGCCACGGCCGCGCTCATCTACATGACTGTTTACAGGAGAGTGGGCGCCGGCCCCGCACTGCCTGCGGCCATCACCTACCTTATGTTGCCGCTCACCTTCTGGCAGACCAGCCAGCCGCTGGCCGAGGCGTCCATGGCTCCCCTCGCGGCCGCAGTTGTGTGCATCTACACTGTTGAGAAGAAGGATTGGCGCCACTGGCTGATGCTTGCAACAACCGCCGGGCTGCTGTTGCTGTGCAGAAACAGTTTCATACTGCTTCTTGCCGCAGTGATCTTTGCGCAAATCCTTCATGACTGGCCAATCAGGAAGAAGACCCTATACCTTACCGCCGCACTCCTGGCCACGGCCGTGGTGTTTGTCGCCATCGGCGAGTTCTGCCTGGAGCCCAATGTCAAGCGAAGCTATGTGCAGATACTCATGTCCTCGGTGCCGGGCTTTTCCGGCAATATGGAACCGTTCTTCAGTTTGGACAGCATTTCATTCTCGATCGCAAAGTTCATAACCAAGGCCGTCGATTCGGTCAGGACGCAGTTCATATTCCCTGACATGAAGAGCACCGTCTTGTTCTATTCGCCATACAACGCGGCACTGTTCCTCGGCCTGTTCCTTATGAGGAAGAAACACGTTAGGGACCCTGTGTTCGTTGCCGCAGCGTTCTTCTTCCTGCTCCACATTGCCACCGTGGTCGCCTTTCAGAATCAGCCCCGGTATGTGCTCATTCCCCTGCCGGCGGCACTGGTCGGGTTGGGCGTGGGGCTGGGCAGGTTCAGGTGGGCAAGGGTCGGCAAATGGTGGCCTGCCTGCCTGGCGGTGCTGGTCACGCTGGCCGTTCCCATGAACGCAGTATTGGCCGACTACTTGAGGAAGGACGGCATTGAGGAGCAACAATACCGCGAGCAGCTCATTACGGGCATTGACAAACGGGTTCCAGTCAATGAGGCTGTTATGGTGGACGTGACGGACACGCGCTACCTGCTGATCGGCTATACGCTCAGGCCCAGGCCTGTGCTGATGGTGTCGGACAACTATGGGCGCGGGCAGTACGAGCGTCTTATGGAAAACGTTGACGCCAAATGGTTTCTCTGCCGGAATGATTCCATACTGCCTGAAAAGCTTTCGGGCCTCGTTGAAATGGCGGTCAAACTTCCGTGCATGAAGGACGAATTGGTGCTTTACCGGCTGACCAGGACCTCTCGCGGCCGTGGATCAGGCTAAATCGGTGCCGCGGCGGCATGCGCTGGTCAACAGAAAACGGACAGGCATCTTCACCCCGCAGGCCCATGCCAAGCCCAACTGGTGGGACCTCTTCTGAAAGAACGTAAACGGGCTTTAACCGGCAGCATGATGCGATAATGCCAAAGCTGTACCCGAGGAAACATGAGGACAATGGCAAGCGTTGCGGCGCGGTCAGTTCAAAGGCTGTCCATAAACGTCTGCGCTGAAAGGGATTAGGCATGAAGGTGGTGGTTGTCTGCAAGTCCACACTGGAAGGGTTCCCCCCCGTGTTGACCGTCATCAACATACTGCGCAAATTGGGCAATGAGGTGTCGGTGATTTGCGGGCGGGCGGATTCGTCAACCGTCGCCACGCTGCTTGCTTTGGGGATACGCGTCGAAGAGGTGTCCAACCGCAATGACGACGGGGAGTGGGTTGGGGCGAAAGCGCGGGAGTGGTGGCTTTTCAGGAAGGCTGTATGGAAAAAGCTGAAGGAGCAAAAGAGTCCTCCGCTTCTATGGATTGGAAGCGCGGACACAGCCCTTGCCTTGGGAGCGCCTCTGTTGAGGGAACAGTATATCCTGCAAATCAACGAACTTTATGACCTGCTCCCCCTGTACCGATACGGATTGCGGCGTTTTGCGGGGAAAGCCCGTCAGGTTGTCGTGCCGGACGCGTGCCGCGCCGCAATATTTCGGTATTGGTACGGACTGGAACGCACTCCTTTCGTGCTTCCGAACCGCCCCCTGTCCATGCCAGAACTGGATGGCGATGACGAAGAGGTTCTTCTCGGGCAGGGGACTGACCTTAAGTGTGTCGCCGGACGGCGCCTGGTGTTGTACCAAGCCCAGAACATCCACATGAATCTCATGCCTGTTGCGGAGGCGGTCAGAGTCTTGGGAGACGGGTATGTGCTGGGTCTACTGGGCAAGATTTACAGAAGGGACATTCACGAGCGGCTAATGGCGGCCTATCCGGAGGTCATACATTTTCCCTACATAATTGCGCCCGGGCACCTGCGTATGACCCGCCATGCGCACATCGGCGTTCTTCTCTACGAACCCATATCCCTGAATAACATCTTCTGCGCGCCAAACAAAGTGTGGGAGTATTCAGGGTATGGCGTGCCCATGATCTCCAATGACCTGCCCATGCTGGGCAGTCAGTTGGCGCGCTACCGCGCCGGAGAGACGTATGAAATCAACAACGTCAAGACGATCGTGGATTCGATCAGGCGCATAGATGACAATTATGGGGCATATCAGAACGGGGCACGATCCCTTTTCGACTCCATATCCATGGAGGCGCGGGTGGAAGAGATTCTAGGGGGGATTGCAGGGTGAAGTCAGTCCGGGATGTTGTCGCGAATGGCCTGTGCATTTCGTGCGGCGCATGCAGTGCGGTGGAGGCTTCGGGCGCGATAAGGATGGCCGAGAACGCCGCGCGCGGGCTCATACTTCCGGAGTGCGGGCGGGGAGGCGGCCCCTGTGACGGGGACGCGTCCTTCGAGGCATGCCCGGGGAAAGGGTACCCCATCGTCGGGATGGCTGCGGCGTTGTTTCCGGAAGCTCCATTCTTGGATGTTGAGTTGGGGCGCTTCGCGGAGGTGAAGGCCGCCCGGTCCCTGGACGGGCAAATTGTGGAGAATGCCTCTTCCGGGGGGGTGATGACCGCAATTGCCGACCATCTTCTGGCCACGAAAAGAGTGGAGGGGGTCGTGGTCACCGGAACCGTGTACGGGGAACCGGGGCCGAGAAACACAAGCTTCATCGCCACCGGGCGGAAAGAACTCCTGGCCGCGCAGGGGTCCAAGTATTGTCCGGTGCCCGCGCTGTGTGTGTTGCCGGAAATTGAGAAGTTTGACGGACGACTGGCATTCGTTGGGACGCCATGCCAGATAGCCGGACTTCGCCTGGTCCAGGGCATGCGAAAGGAACTGATCGCAAAAATTCCGTATGTTATTGGGAATTTTTGCGGAGGCTTTCGCGACCTGAGAGATACGGACACCCTGATCTCTCGGAGCGGGATTCGCCCCGGCGATGTTACAGGCTTCAGATACCGGGGAGGCGGGCAGCCGGGCTCCATGCGCATTGAGGACAAGAATGGGAGGATCTGTGAGCTTCCCTATCCGGACTATGCAAGAAGGACGGGCTATGTCACCCTCAAGCGGTGCCGCCTGTGTGTGGATGCCACGGCGGAGCTTGCCGATTTCGCCTGCGGTGACGCTTGGATTCCCCGCTTTCTCAGCTCAGGCAGCGCATGGTCCCTGTTGATGGCGCGTTCCGGGCGTTCACAAGAGATTGTTCAGGAGATGGCCGCCTGCGGGAAGATGAGGCTGGAGGAAGTGTCCCTTAAAGAGGTGAAAGAATCGCAGGCGGGCAATCTTGCGTCCAAGAAAGTGCGCCAGATGTCCCGAAGGCGCCTGTTTGGTATTGTTGGAGCCCGGCTTCCCGAGTTCGATGGCGGTTTCCATCAGAAGAACACGGGGGTCGGCTTCGAGTTGAAGGTGTTGTCGTCCCACGGTGTTTTCAATCTTCTTGAAACCCTGGGCCTCTATCCGTTCATTGCCGGACTGATGGGAAGATACAAATGAGCGCAACCATTCCGGGAATGTCCTTCCCGGAGGAGATGATTGGCAGGCAGGGGTTGCAGAGCGCTGTGCCCAAGCACCATGTTCGCGAAAGGGCATGCCATGAATGAGAGCGACATTGCAGGGGTGGAAGTCAAGAAGCGATCCTTGATGCTTGATTTTTCGGCGATACGGGCGGGCGGGGGCACCCAACTGTCCATGAACTTCCTTGCCAACTTGAACAGCACACGGCTGGCCGGGCATCGTCTGTGCGTTGTTCTGCCCGATTCCGGCCCGCTCGGAACATACTCGCCGGACCATATTGAAGGCCCCGTCTACCGGTCATCGGGATCCCTCCTGAAGCGTGCCGTGTTCGAATACATTACGCTGCGGCGAATCATGCGCGACGCCAAAGTCGACACAATATTCACCTTTTTTGGGCCGGGACTGCCGCGCCCTTCCGGTGTCAGGAGCGTGGTCTCGATTGCCTATCCGATCATCTGCTATCCGGAAAGCAAGTACTGGGAATACGCTTCCCGCCGGGAACACATTACGGAGCGTGTGAAGTGTGCAATCCGCAGGCAGAGAATACGGCGCGCAGACCACGTTATTGTGGAAACGGAGGTCATGCAGAAACGAATCATGCAGTATCTTGGCCTGAGCGCCGGGGGCATGACGGTTCTTGGGCCCGCCGTGACCGGTTACGTGTCCAGCGGCGAACACAGGGAATTGTCGGGAAAGAATGTCTTTCTTTTTCTTGCCGGCAACGCGGTGTACAAGAACTTGTGGAGATTGTATGACGTGGCGGTGGAGCTGATGAGGCGCGGGTGCGCCACGTTCACGTTCCTGCTTTCAATAACGCGCGAGGACTGGTTAAGCACGGTCAAAACGGCGGGCATGATTGATGATGAGGTGCTGAAGGAGCATTTCGTCTTTACAGGCAAAATCTCCCCCCGTGACGTTGACCTGCTTTACAAACAGGCCGATGTGTCGGTGAATCTCAGCGATCTGGAGAGTTTCAGCAACAACTACATGGAGGCCTGGAAGGCAGGCATTCCGGTAATTGCAAGCGACCGGGATTTCTCGCGGCACATTTGCGGCGCAAGCGCGGTCTATGTTGAGCCGCACCTGCCCTCCAGCGTTGCTGAAGGAATGATCAGGACGCTCGCCGACAGCGATTTTCGGAAGTCGGCCGTTGCGGAGGGGAAGAGGAGACTGGCGGAACTGCCATCACTTGAGGCCCGCGCGGAGAGCCTCTGCAGGCTTCTTCTGGACGAAACTCCAGAACACCAGGGTAAAAGGAAAAATGCGGAATAACAAAAATGAGAGATCCGCGTTCCATTTCCTGTTCGTGCGGGGATATGAATGCGTTGCGCGATTGGTGCTCTGGCTTCCCAATTGCAGGCCGTTGAACTGGATAAAGGCGTGTTTCTTTCGGGTGCAGGGGGCGAAGATTGGGCGCCGGGTGACGTTCTACCACCATGTGTGGATAATGCCCGGAAAGAATCTTGTCGTGGGCGACGATGTGGACTTTTCGGTGGGGGTGATGGTGGATACAGGTGGTGGAGTGGAGATTGGGGCCAGAACACTGATAGGATACCGTTCTGTTATAATGTCAACGAACCATGGCATACCAGCGGGCCGCGGCAGGATATTTGACGCCCCGAACGTGCCTGAGCCCGTGCGGATTGGCGAGGACGTGTGGATTGGCGCGCACTGCATGATTCTTCCGGGAGTCACGATCGGAGAGGGTGCCGTTGTCGGCGCGGGCAGCGTGGTCACCAAGCCGGTCGAGCCGTTCGCGATTGTCGCCGGCGTCCCGGCACGGTTGATTAGGAAACGCGAATAGTCAGGAAAACATCTCTTCCCAGCGCATATCAGGGTGGTGGTCGAAAAGGCATGAAGTCATCTAGGGAACAAGGACGGGACACATGACCGGGATACTGGGCTTGATCGGGCGCGAAGAGGCCCTTTTCGCGCAGGACATCCGCTCCAATGAGCAAACGCTGTCTTCGTGTGTGCGGGAAAGCTCCTTTCTGGTCATCGGCGGCGCGGGGTCAATAGGCCAGGCGGTGGTGAAGGAGTTGT
>CAIXUF010000131.1 GCA_903922535.1 Candidatus Hydrogenedentota bacterium | reverse complement strand
TGGCTGTCTTCCATTTGACGTTCTCCGTCTCGCTCCATTGCAGCGGCAGCCCGCGCGGTGCCTCACCCGGCGCCGTCACGACGCCGTTTCCATGGGGACCGCGAAAATCCGGCCAGTCCGCCGCCGCGGCCAGAGCTGTCCCGCCCCGGACCAGAAGAAGCGCCAGCAGCGCAACAGACGACCAACGCGCAAGCATTGTTTTCGAACTGGATGCCATATCAATATCCTTGGTTATGAAACGTCAATGCCGGGGATCTGCGCCCGGTCAATGCCGGATTGTAGCCGAAACAACCGGCCACGGGAAAACCGGAAACTGAACATGGACGGACATGACAAACAGGATTGGATACTTTTGATCCTCCAAGCTGGTCCTTTTCACCCACCACCAACAGACTTCAAGTTTGTCAAGATGCCTGGTCATGTTCATGCGGCTGTCCGGCAACTCTATTCGTTTCCGCAGAAACTTCTCTACTGGCCAATCGTCACTGTTGTTTGCGTTCCGAATTTGAACCACAGAGGCCACAGAGGAACACAGAGGAATTGGAGCGACACACCGGATTGCACACTTCTCCTGTAAATACAGGTTCATTTCTCTTGTGTCTTTTTGCGTGTCGATCCGTGCGTTCCGTGGTTGATGTTTTTTTCTTCGGCTGCGGTTATCCTTTCCAAGAATCAGCCCGGTTTCCCCAGTTTGCTGTTTGGCGGATGCATCTGACATCATGGGTCGTTCCCGTTGGTCGGGTCTTGTGCGGTGGCAATTTCGTCGGCGCATAACATTGTGAGGCGATTGAGACAGCATGAATTGGTCTGTGTATTCACCTGCCGCGACCGCCCCGAGACTGCCAGCGAACATTGCGGGAAGAACCCGCACATTGCGACACACCAACCGAAAGGTTCTTCACATGACTGAGCGAGACAGCTTGTCCCATGCAACATTCGCCGTGGTTCTTCCCGCATTTCTTATGCTGTGCGCGTTGGCGCCCGCGGTTGAGCCCGCCGCGATGCCCTGGGATATGCAGGCGCTCTCCCAGACGCCCAAGAGCGCACCCGCGGAGGGGTTCTCCGAGGAGGGCGTCTCCGCGCTGTTCTATGACGGTGTGCCGTACAAGGACGCGCCGACACGTGTGTTCGCGTGGTACGGCCTGCCCAAAACGGAGCCGGGAAAGAAGGTGCCCGCCATGGTGCTGGTACACGGCGGCGGCGGCACGGCCTTTGCCGTGTGGGTGCGCCTGTGGAACAGCCGCGGCTACGCCGCCATTGCGATGGACACCTGCGGCTGCGTGCCGCGCGGCACCTACGGCCACTGGGAGCGCGACGCGCAGGGCGGTCCCGGCGGCTGGGGCGATTTCGAACATGTCGATGCGCCCACCACCGACCAGTGGTCCTATCACGCCGTGGCCGACGTGGTGCTTGGGCACTCGCTGATTTGCTCGTTTCCCGAAGTGGACGGGTCGCGCACCGGCATCACGGGCATTTCCTGGGGCGGCTATCTGACGTGCATCACCGCCGGCGTCGATGACCGGTTCAAACTCGCCGTGCCGGTCTACGGCTGCGGATTCCTCGGCGAAAATTCGGCTTGGCTTAAGGATTTCGAAGCGATGGGCGCGGAAAAGTCCGCCAAGTGGCTGGGCTTGTGGGACCCGTCGGTCTACCTGCCGCGCGCGTCCATGCCGATGCTGTGGGTGACGGGCACCAATGACTTTGCCTATCCCATGGATTCGCTGCAGAAGTCCTACCGCCTGCCGAAAGGGCCGCACACGCTTGCCCTTCGTCCGCGCATGCCCCACGGCCACGGCGGCGCCGGGGAGAACCCGGAGGAAATCCACGCGTTCGCGGACAGCATCCTCACCGGCGGCACGCCGCTGGCCGCCATCACCAAACAGGGCCGTGACGGCAACACGGCCTGGGTGGCGTATTCGGCGAAGACGCCCATAACCAAGGCCGAGTTGCATTACACCAAGGCCACCGGCAAATGGCAGGACCGGCTCTGGGAGGCTGTCCCCGCCAAACTGGACACCAAGGCCGGTCGGGCCGCGGGCGAGATTCCGGAAGGGACGACGGTTTACTACATCAACCTAACAGATGAGAAAGACCGGATAGTGAGCAGCGAACATGAAGAACTGCCCGCCAAATAGGTCCCTCTCAGAAATCACTCTGCGTCCTCCGCGTCTCTGCGTTGGCGTTCGGAAGCATTTAACGCAGAGACGCGGAGGACGCAGAGGTACGCAGAGTCAGTAACTATTTGCCGTGCTCCAGGACGATTTTGATCGCCCCCGATTCGCGCTTGTTCATGAACGCCCGCAGGGCCTGTCTGTAGTCGTCCATGGCAAAGCGGTGCGTGATGATTAGGCCCGGCAGTTCGGGCGTCTTCCCGAGAACCTCCGCCGCAATCTCGAAAGTGCTGCGTCCGTCGCGCTCGATGCCGTGACAGTTGATCCCCGTCACCTCCACCTCGCGCGCCCAGATGGGTGAGTAATCCAAACGGCCCGGTGAGAAGTCTATCCCCAGCAGCACCACCCTGCCGCCCGGCCGCGCAAGCCGCAGCGCATCCTGCAGACTGGCCGCGCCGCCAACCGTGTCCAGCACGGCGTCAAAGCCGCCCAGGATAATCTCATTGCCAAACATGCCCTTGATATGGCGTCCATTTGTGGCCCGGGCAGACCGCGCATAAATGCTTCCGGTGCCGGACAGCACCCGCGCGCCCAGCGCCCCGGCGACTTTCGCCTGGAAAGGATACCGCACGGAGGCAAACACCCCGACGCCGGGCGCAAGCACCCGGCATGCCGCCACGGCAAGCAGGCCGATCGTGCCGCCGCCGATGACCAGCACCCGCGCGCCGGGCACAGAATAATCCGCCGCTTTCAGCACACCGTGCGCGGCGCAGGCCATGGGTTCCAGCAGCGTTGCGGCATCGTTGCCGAGCGCGTTGGGGACCTTGAAGAGCTGACTGCGATGCACCGCCATGCGCGGTGAGAAGCCGCCGCCCACGGCGTCGGGCACGGTGCCCAATCCGAGGTTCTCGCAAAGCATGGGACTGCCCGCAGCGCATGGTCGGCACGGAGGACTTATCTCCATCTGCGCACAGCACGGCCAGTCCATGGGCAGCGCCACGCGGTCACCGGCGCGAAATCCTTCCACCTCCGCCCCCGCCTCGACGACTTCACCCACGCACTCGTGTCCCAGGTATTTGCGCTTTATCCCGGGCAACGCGGTCGAATAGCTTTTCGGCGACATGTCCATCTGCATGAAATGGATGTCGGTGCCGCACAGGCCGCAGGCGATGTTGCGCACCTTGAGCCAACGGCCATTGGGCAGCGTGGGTTCGGGCACTTCGGCATGGCGGACCGGAGACAGCGGGCCCAGACGGGGAAAGGGATGCAGGAGCCGCGCCGTGCGGTACAGCGCGTAGCGCAGCGGATCGTTTTCGAAATACAGCGCCTTCATGCGCCGGCGGCGCAGTGGTGCAGCGCCAGGTCCAGCGCCGCCACGAGTTCGCCCGCCTCATCCTCGGTGATCAGCAGGCTCGGCCGCACCACCACGGTGTCTTTCGCCACCTTGCCGGGCGCCAGCAGCAGCCCGTGTTGCAGACAGGCCTGACAGAGTCTTTTCGCCGCATCGGCCGAGAACGTTTGCAGCGCGAGCAGCAGGCCGGCGCCCTGCACACCGAACAGCAACCTGGGATAGTCGCGCGCCAGCACGCCAAAGGCCGAGCGCAATTTGGGCTCCATGGCCGCAGCGTTCTTCCAGGGCTCCTCCCGGCGGTAGATGTCCAGCGCGACCCGCGCCACGCAGCAGCCCACATCGGAGCCGCCAAAGGTGGACAGATGGATCAGCGGGTGATCGTTCATAAACTCGTTCACCCGCTGCGTCAGCATGGTGACCGTGATGGGGAACAGGCCGCCGCCGAGCGCCTCGCCCAGCACGAGCACGTCCGGCTCCACGTCCAGCCGCTCGAAGTAGAAGGGCTTGCCGGTCCGGCCGAAATTGGTCTGCGTCTCGTCGAACACCAGCAGCGCGCCCCGCACACGGCACAGATCGGCCAGACCCCGCGCGTACTCCGCGCTCACCGCCCGGCATCCGTTCTCGGCCTGCATCGGTTCAAGGAAGACCGCCGCCGTGTCCGCGCCGATGGCGCTGTTCGCCGCCCCCATATCGCCGAAGGGGATGACCGCGGTGCCCGGAACGAGCGGCTCGAACAGGTGCCTGTCTTCACGCTGCGACAGGCTGAGCGCAAATCCCGTCTGGCCGTACCAGCCGCCGTCGACAGTCACCAGGCCGGGCCGCCCGGTGTATCCGCGCACCACCTTGCAGGCGGCGTCGAAGGCCTCTCCGCGCGTGACGCCGAACAGGCTGCATTCGAGTTTGCCGGGCACAAACTTGGCCAGCGCCTCGGCGAGCAGTGCCTTCTCCTGGCTAATGATGGGGAAATTGCCCTGGTCCGTGGCGCGCATGGCGCGCTTCAGTTCCTCCGCCAGTTCCGGGTGCCTGCGGCCCAGGTTGAAAATCCCCGCCGAACTGTCGCCGTCGATGTACTTGCGGCCGTTGGTGTCAAAGAAGTGCGCACCCGCGCGTTTTCCCTCAAGTATTGCCGTATTCATGCCGTTATTTCCCCGCAATCCGACGCCACAAGTCTTCCACTTTTCGGACCTGGGTGAACAGGGTTGTCTGGATGTTCTCGTTGTTGAGCAGGTTCAGCACGCCCGGTATTTTCGCCGCCAGCAGTGCCACCGGCAGCAGCGTCTTCATGTCCTTGACGGCGCCCTGAATCGCCGTGATAATGTCGTCCAGCTCCGCGTCCGACACCGTGATGGGGACCATGAACCGCATCACCTGCGGCGCGTTGCCCGAATAGGCGGCAAACACGCCGTGCTTCGCCAGCGCGTCGGACATCATGGGGCCCAGGAACTCCTCGACGTACTCCAGACCCACCATCAGTCCGACGCCGCGCACCTCCTTGATGATCTTCGGGTTGGCGCGCATCAGATCCGCCAGCGCCCCCTTCAGCCGCGCGCCCTGCCGCGCCGCGTTTTCGCAAAGCCTGTGCTCCTCCAGATAGTCGAGCACCTTCAGCGAGACCCTGCAGGCAATGTCGCTGCCGCCGCAGTGGGTCTCGTGGAAATCGGGGTGCCGCGCCGTGAAGTCCCGCAGCAGCGGAATGTCTCGGTACAGCATGGCCGCGTTCGCATAGAGGCCACCGCCGAGGGATTTGGCCACGGTCATGATGTCGGGGACCACGCCCGAATGCTCCGAGGCGAACATGCGGCCCGTCCTGCCGAAACCCGTCTGAATCTCGTCGAAGACCAGCAGGGCGCCGTGCCGGTCGCACAGTTCGCGCAACCCGAGCAGGTAGCTTTCCGTGGCGGGAAAGATACCCGCCTCGCCCTGCACGGGTTCGATGATGACGGCGGCGGTCTTATCCGAGACCGCCTGTGTCATGGCATCGAGGTCGTTGAAGGGCACAAAGGTGAATTCCGGCATGAGCGGTTCAAAGCAGTGGCGGTAATGCTCCTTGCCGTTGGCGCTGAGCGCGAAACCCGTGTGGCCGTGGTAGGCCTTCACGGTGGAGATGATCTGTTTGCGGCCCGTCGCGCCCCGGGCCATCTTCAGGGCGCATTCCACCGCCTCGCCGCCGCCCGCCGCAAACATCACGTGGTTGAGGTCGCCCGGGGCCAGCGCGGTCAGGCGGCGGGCCAGTTCCTCCTTCTGCGGCGAACCCAGCAGATGGCTGCCCATGTCCAACCCGTCCGCCGCCTCGGCCAGCGCCGCCATCACGTCCGGATTGTGGCGCGACACATTGAAGCAGCCCGCGGCGGTAAAGCAGTCATACACGCGGTTGCCCGTCAAGGGGTCCGTGAAGCCCACCCCCTCGCGCTGCGTCTCGAAAACGTCCAGATGTCCCGCACTGAGGTACTTGATCTGGTTCCTGTTGATGTAGCGCCCGAAAAGGGCAAAGATTCGATCCTTTTCCTTCCGGGTCATGGTGGCCCCGCCGCCCCCGCGCTTCTCGCCCACTGCCATGAGTAACTCTCCTTTGTCTTCTGCCCCGACTCGGGGAAGAATACGGCCTCATGGAACAGTAGCGAAACCCTCTCCCAAAGTCAATGAATGGGGTGTGCCGACTACCCCAGCAGCGCCTTCACCGCGGCCAGTGCCGCCGCATAGTCCGGCGCATTGGTGACTTCCGGCACATATTCCACATAGCGGATGACTCCCGCCGGATCCACGACAAACACCGCCCGCGCTTCCAGGCGCCGGACTCCGAGCGTGCCGAACAGGTAGTCGAGCAGTGCGATAGCGCACCGGTCGAACAACCCTGTGCCCCACCACGGACGCGCCAGCACGAAGCCCCACTCGGCTGACTTGAATTTCGGATCGAGGCGGTGGACCTGGAACAGACCGACGGGACT
>CAIXUF010000130.1 GCA_903922535.1 Candidatus Hydrogenedentota bacterium | reverse complement strand
ATGATGCCGGACGCCTTTCCGTCCACAAGATTCGCCGGCGTCTCGTCGCACAGGTCATAGACAAACCCGAAATAGAGATAGGACCAGGTTGCAGCCCACCAGTTGTTGTATTCCGTGGTGTTGTGGTCAGCGCCCCGGAAGTTGAGGACGCTTTCGCCGCTGTCCTTTCCGCTGTAAAACATGTCCGAGATCTTGTGGGACGAACTGGACGGGCAGACGTAGATCTTCGGGTCGGTCACGTATTCGGGATAGACCCCCGTGACCAGCGGGGTCAGCAGGACACCCTGGCATCCCGTGTTGCAGTAGGTCTGATGCTGGACGGGCGGGAACGCCCCGCCGGACTCGTTCGAATACATCTTGAACACCAGGCCAAACTGCTTGAGGTTGTTTTGACAACTGGAACGCCGCGCCGCTTCGCGCGCCCGCGCCAGTGCGGGCAGCAGGATCGCCGCCAGAATGCCGATGATGGCGATAACCACCAAGAGTTCAATGAGCGTGAAACCGTGTCTTCTAGACTTCGCCAACATTATGATTTCTCCATGTTACTGCAATATGAGTCCAGTGCGGCATGACCAGCCGTCTCTTCCGCGGGCAATCCCACAAAACGGGAATAACTCTTAAACCTTAGCACACACCCGCATAACGATCAATGCGCTTCTGAAATGCGGCGTTGCCCCGGCTGGTGGCAGCCGGGTCGCTTGGCCTGCTGGTCTTCGGGAAGCGGCCGCTGGACCGGAATAATCCTGGAAACGGCAGATGGGGCCACCATGGCTCTCGTAAGTCATGGACGCTATGGACGATATGGACGATATGGACTTAACCCGGTGGATGATTCGGATTTGTGCCCATTCTTTTCCGCAACGTCTATGACATTCATGCCATCGGAAGATTCTCCCTGAAGCCGACAGCCGTTTCCAGGATAATAAACCGTGAAACTGAAGCGTCCATTTGACAGGGCGGCATTACGAATGTATAATTGAACTCGTTAGTTAAATTGTGTGTTAGTTTATTGGAGGGCACCGTATGAGTGCAGGAAGACGCGGCCAACGCACGAAAGAGCGAATCCTTGAAGAGGCCTGCAAGGTGTTTGCCGAGAAAGGCTATCGGGACGCCACGCATGTGGAGATCTGCAACCGGGCGGGGGCGAACACTGCGGCCGTCAATTATTACTTTGCCTCAAAGGAGGCCCTGTACCGCGCCGTCTTTGAGCACCTGACACAACTGGCCGACACGCTGTATCCCTTGGACGGAGGACTTCCGCAGGAAGCACCTCCCGAGGAACGCCTCCACGCTATAGTTCTGGCACATCTCAACCGAATGTTCGACCCGGAGCGGCTTGGCAATCTGCACCGGATACACATGTCGGAGATGTTCGATTCCACGGGACTGCTGACGGAACAGTTGGCCGGCCGCCTGGCCCGGGACCGCCAATACACCCTGGGCATCCTGGGCGAACTGCTTGGCCCCGACGCTACAAAGAGAGACACCGAATGGTGCGAGATGAGCACTGTCTGCCAGTGTTTCATGGCGGCGCCCTCCCCCCGTCATGACGGCCCGCGCCGGCTCTTCGGCCTCGACACGGCGAACCCGGCCCACATCGCCGAGCACATTTTCACGTTCTCCATGGCCGGCATCCGGGCCATCCGTCAACAGATTGAAACGCGCACCAAAACGG
Organism: Candidatus Hydrogenedentota bacterium; assembly: GCA_903922535.1. The sequence continues at coordinate 1,467 of CAIXUF010000130.1, read as the reverse complement.
CCGCCACTCCCGGCCAAGGCAATGAAGCATGGATCGGAAACACATGATGGAAACCCCAAACATTGACCAGACAGCGGACATCGCCAAGACACTCGGCATCGGCAAACGCCGATCGGCACTGTCGCGCTTCCTGCGCTTCGCGTTTCTTCTTGCCCTTCTCGCGGGCCTGGCGGCGGTCGTGGTGCCCTTTTTCCGAAATGACAAGTCGGACACGACGCACTACACCACCCAGCCCGCCAAGCGCGGGGACCTTCTGGTCAATGTAAGCGCCACCGGCACGCTGGAGCCCATCAAGAAAGTGGATGTGGGCATAGAGGTCTCGGGAACGGTGAAGAACGTGGCCGTCGATTACAATGACGTGGTCAAGGTGGGGCAGGTTCTGGCCGAACTGGACACCTCGAAGCTGGAGGCGCAAATGCTTCAGTCCAACGCGGCCCTGGACGCGGCCAAAGCCAAGCTGCTCCAGACACAGGCCACGGTGCTGGAGGCGAAGGCGCAGATGGCGCGCCTCGAGGAAATGCGCCGACTGAGCGGCGGCAAAATGCCCTCGCAGTTCGAATTCGACACGCAGAAGGCCACCTTGGCCCGGTCCCATGCCGACGAGGTCAGCGCCAAGGCCATGGTGGCCCAGGCGCAGGCCACGCTCGACGCCAACAAGTCGGATCTGGCCAAGGCGGTGGTACACTCCCCCATCAACGGCATGGTTCTGACGCGCTCGGTCGAACCGGGCCAAACGGTGGCCGCCATGTTTCAGTCGCCCGTGCTCTTCACGCTTGCCGAGGACCTTACGCAGATGGAACTCCAGGTGGACGTTGATGAGGCGGATGTGGGGCAGGTGAAGGAGGACCAGGACGCCACGTTCACCGTGGACGCCTATCCCGACCAGGTGTTCTCCGCGCGCACGACGCAGGTGCGCTACGGCTCGCAGACGGTGGACGGCGTCGTGACCTACAAGGCCGTGCTCAAGGTCGACAATTCCAATCTTGCCCTGCGTCCGGGAATGACGGCGACGGCCTCCATCAACGTGAACAAGCGAGAAAACGCCCTTCTTATCGCCAATGCGGCGCTGCGTTTCAAACCGCCGCAAACGTCGGCGGCAGGAAAGGGCGGCGGAAGCAGTCTGCTCTTCAAGATTCTGCCCCACCCGCCGGCGCCCGAGTCCACGCAGCGCGATGATCCGAATGCCAAGACCAAAGATCAGAAGGTGTGGGTTCTGCGTGAGGGCCAATTGCAGGGGGTTGCCATCACCAAAGGGCTCACTGACGGAAAATTCACCGAAGTGACCTCCGGAGAGCTTGAGCCCGGAGCGGAACTCGTCACCTTTGCGGAAACGCCCAAATGACGACCGCCGACACGCCAAAGGTCACACCGGCCAAGCCCATCATTGAACTGACGGGGGTGACCAAGGTCTACGGCATGGGCACCGCGCAAATGACGGCGCTGGGCGGGGTTGATCTTTCGATCTAT
>CAIXUF010000129.1 GCA_903922535.1 Candidatus Hydrogenedentota bacterium | reverse complement strand
TGTGGGACTTCAACACGTGGGAAATTGAGAACACGCCGCAGGTGCAGGCCTTGCGCCCTGACCCCGCCAAGGGCGGCGCCAATACCTCCTTGCTGCAGCAGCTCGCCCTCCGGCGCGTGGCGGGCAAGCCGTATGTCATTTCCGAATTCGACCATCCGGCGCCGAGCGACTACGCCGTGGAGATGCTGCCTACGACGGCCACGTTCGCCGCCCAGCAGGACTGGGACGGCTTCGACCTTTTCGCGCTGGGCAATACGGGGCCTTACGATTATGCTCGCATCGGCGGGCTCTTCGAACAGTTGGGGCATCCGGGAAAATGGGGCTTTCTGCCGCAGGCGGCGCTGATCTTCCGCACGGGCATGCTCCCGGCGCTGAGCGATAGCGCCACGCTGAAGGTTCCGAAAGACATCTGGCTGGACGACAACCTCAAATTCGAGGATGTCTGGAAACTCGGCGCGGCGGACGGACAGATTCCGGATATGATGCGCACCCGTTTGAGAATCGCACGGGGCTTCAGCGCTCCCGCCGACAAGCCGCAGATTGAGCTGAAACGCGGGGCGGAGCGCCCGCCTGCCATGGCCCTGCTGTCCGTGGACGCGGCCGATGTCTATACGGCTGCGGGCGAGTCGTGCGCGGTGATCGTCGGCCCGGTTCAGTGGAAGCGTGTGGCCTCGGGCGCGCTGACGCTCGATAAGACGCAGACGGACGGCGGTTTCGTTGCGGCGTCGCTGGTTGCGGTCGACCTGAAACCGGTCGGCCAATCGGCCCGGCTGCTCTTGACGCTCGGCGGGCGCTTCTCTAACAAGGGAATGCATTGGAACGCCGAACGCACCAGCGTCGGCAGCGCATGGGGCAAAGGACCCTCTCTTGCGGCGGGATTACGGTCGCAGATCGAAGTCACGGCGGCAGGGCCGCGCAAGGTGTTTGCGCTTTCGGGAACGGGCCAACGCAAAGAAGAGCTTCCCGCCACGTTTGCGGACGGGAAGGTCCGCTTCGAAGCGCACCCGAAGTATCAGACCATTTGGTATGAGGTTTGTCAGTAAACCGACTACCCAATAAGGAGGACAAAACATGAGAACTCAACTGTGCAAGACACTCGGAACCTGCGTCGCCGTCATGCTGGGGGTTGTCGCAACCACGACCGCCCTTGCCGTCGACGGCGTCTGGACCAACACGGTCGGCGGAAGCTGGACCAACACCGCGAACTGGATCGGGGGCGCAGTGCCCGGCGGCGTCGGAAGCGCGATCACTTTCACGAACAGCACGGCTGACAGCACGGTGACACTCGACGGCAGCCGCATGATCGGGTCGCTACAGGTGGGTCTGGGCAATAAGAAATGGTACGTCCAGCCCGGAACAGGCGGGACGCTGACGCTGGATACGGGAACGGCTCAACAGCCCACCATCATCACGACGAATGGGGCGAACCGCACCATCATCTACGCTCCCATAGCTGGCACCAACGGATTCCGTCTCTCTGGAACGGACAAGTCTCGGCTGGAATTCATCGCCACCAACACCTACAGCGGTGTGACGCGTATCGAGTCGGCCTATCTTCATGTCCGAACAGGAGCGGCGCTCGGCAATTCGCCCCGCGTGGAGCTGGTGCCGTCGAGCGCTTACTCCACTCTTCTGTTCGTCGCAGACGGCGCAACCCTGACGAACACGCTTTTCTTCCGTGCCGGCATGGGAACGTCCACGGCGGGACGCTCCCAGCTCCAAACGGAATCCGTTGCCGGATCAACCAATCCGACCATCCGCCTGAATGGCGACATCATCGTTTCGGGAAACAGTTCGTCTGTCAGCCAGATCATCAACGACCAATATGCCGACCTGATCATCAACGGTGCCGTCACCAACGACGGGAGTGCGGGCGTCGGTCTTACTTTGACAGGAGACAAGGGGCGGGTCATCGTCAACGGGCGAGTGAACCTGACTGGTGCGCTGTCCAAGAACGGACTCGGCACCAACATTCTCAACACCTCCGGCAACGTTTACGGCGGCGACTTCGTGCTCTACTCGGGCAATTTGATCATGGGTGTCACCAACGCCTTTTGTCCGTCCTACGCCATCAACCTCACGCAGTACGGCACGAACGCGACGCTGAAACTCAACGGCTACGACCAGACGGTCAAAGGGCTGTTGAACGGCATGTTCTGCCACCGCATCACGAGCGCGACAGGCGCCGCGCTGACCCTCGACTCCAACGGTTCCTCCTACAACTACACGCTCGGAGGAACAATCGACGGCGCGCTCTCCCTTGTTAAGCGGGGCGCGGGCACCCAGCAGTTCGGCGCGTCGAACACCAACATCATGACGGGCGGGACATTCGTTTACGGGGGCACCCTCCAGATGAACGGCACGTCCCGCGCCAACGTCACGGTGGACGGCGGCACGTTCAATGGCAGCGGCTGGCTGACTTGCCCTTTGGGCGCCACGTCGGATAAGCTGACGCTCCTGTCCGGCTCGCTCAACGTGTCCAACTTGAATATCCGCCTGACCGGCATGCCGGCGCTCAAGACTTACACGGTGGTGGATTACTCGGCGGGCGGAACGTTCACGACATCCGGCACCACCAATATCTTTGCCAGCGTCGCCGGCATGCCTTCTGGCTACAAGTGGGTACACGATGCCGGTGCGAAGAAGGTCTATCTGCTCACGCCGGTGAGAGGGGCCGTCCTGGCAGTCTACTGAGGTGATTCACGGAGGAGTAAAACAATGAAAAAGATGATGTTTCTTTTGGCGGCCCTGTGCGCGACAGGCCTGCGGGCTCAGACGGTCATGGATCTGGACGTCAGTTCAAACGCGGGCGTGACAGCCGGTGTCGGCGGCGGCTGGGACTTCAACAG
>CAIXUF010000128.1 GCA_903922535.1 Candidatus Hydrogenedentota bacterium | reverse complement strand
CTCCGCGGGGGCAGGCTGAGCCGCCGCCGCGGCGGGTGCCGCTGCTGCGGGCGCTTCGGTTGCGTTCGGATCCTGCCCGGCGGCGGGCAGGGCAAAAAGCACCCCGGCCGCAAGGATAAGTCCCGCCGTTCCAGCCAGAATTGTCTGTGTCATTCGCCGCATCATGTGGCCTCTTTTCCGCATTGATCGCCGCAAAGCGCCCGCGGGGGTGGGTTGCGCCTAATCCAGGCGATATGTAATGACCTTTGGCTTGCCATCCCGCATGATACCGATTCGGAACGAGTTGGCGGTTTGGTATTTCTGCACGAGTTCAAGAATCTTCTGCTCGCTGTCAATCTGCTCGTTGTTGACCGTCTGCAGAATGTCCTTTTCCTGTATGCCAAGTTTCTGCGCCAGCGGCACCTTCCCAATATCGGGCGCCGTGACGCCGATGACGTTGCCCTTCTCGTCCTTGGCCATTTCGGGCTTCAGATTGGTCACCAGGTCCGCGTAGTTCTTATAGAGATCCTGAACAATCTCGTCGCGCTTCAGAGTGATGCGGTCCGGGGAAGGCGCTTCCACCGGGGTGGTCGGGGCGGCCGCTTTGGAGGGCGCTTTTGCCGCCGGGGCCGCTTCGGGCTCTGCCTCGTCCATCTTCAGACGCTCGTGCTTGGGAGGGTCAAACCGCTTGTTCAGCACTTTCACTTCCCGTGAAGAAACCTCCTCCAGCGTCACATCGTCCATGAGCTGATCGCCGATCAAGTAGCTCCGGCCCCGATCATTCGTGTCCAGATTCTCAATGAACGCGGTCGAAAACTTGCTGCCCGCCGCGATCGTGCCCATAAGCCGCAAATTCAGCGTGGTTTCCGACACATCCGGCTCGGGGGGTTTCTCTTCCACTTTGGCGGGCGGCGGTATCGCCTTGGGGTCCCATTTGCCCGCCTCGCCGAACAAGCCACTCTGTTTCAGGGAGGCATAGGCGGTGCGCTCAGCCACCTGCGGCAACGGCGGGACCGTCGGTTGGGCAGCGGCGCCCCCATCGGGCACCACCGCTTCAGGACCGGGAATAAGCCGGGTCATTTCCATCGCGACCACAACCACCACCGCCGCGACCAGTGCCGCCAAGGCCAGGTCGATCGCAATGAATGTCTTACGGATGATTAGTCCACGAACCATGTACACCTCGTAACCACACTAAAGCACGGACACACAAAACGCATGACCCCGCAAAACGCGATGTCTTCAGAACAAAAATAGACGCAGGACACCATACAATGCCGGTTGGGTCAACGAAGCCACTGCATAATATGTTGACAGGGCACAAGACCGCTCAGCATTAGTGTAGTGCATTGCCGGACCATAACGCAATAGATCATATGAATAATCCGCCCCCCCGCAACCCCCGTATATTGTTGTTGTCTTGGTCAACGCGCCCATATGGTGTGTATTCCCCCTGTTTGCCGCCGCTTCCTGCAAAACTAGTGGCCGCAAAAGCCCTCCAACAGCCTCCATGTTCTCAGGTGGGAGTGCGACGAAAAAGCTCCAAACCGCCCGCGAGAAACAGTATGTTTGCCAGCCAGGCAGCCGCCACAGGCGGCAGTTTGCCCATGTAGCCCAGACCCACACTCACATAAAAGACAGTCAGATAGGCCAGACCAATGGCGAGGCTGGCACCGACGCCCAGCATGAATCCGCCGCGCCGCAATCGCAGGGCGAAGGGAATGGCGAGGAAAATCATCACAAAACACAGGGCAGGTTGTGCAAACTTCAGGTGGTATTCCACCCGCTGCCGCAGGGCGGGCATACCCAGGCGCTCCGCGCGATGGAGATCGCCCGTCAGTTCAAGAACTGTTTTAGAGCGGGAAGGCTGGTCGAGAGCGAACAGTTCTTCGGGACTCTCCGCAAACGGGGCCGGTATCCGGGTGATGCGCTGCGACACCACCTCCCATTCCTTGCCGGGATCAAACGCGGCCCAGCGCCCGTCTTCCAGGTACCAGCGCCGTTCCTTTTCTTCCCAGTAAATGCGGTTGGCGCGGATTTCATCCACCCGGCCGGGCCGGATGGCGTGAAGATACACATCCTGTCCCGTCATGGCCCTTGGATTGAACTTGAGCACATGGCAGGTCCACAGGCCACCCAGATTGGTCCAGCTCGTGCCCTGACGCACCGGGCCACCTATCTTCGAGAAGTACTTCTTCTCCACGGCGTTGAAGGTGCGCGACGCGGTCACGCCCAGCGTGTCCTGAAAGACAAACGCCCCGACGGCCGCGATTAACGCCACAGCCACCGGTGCGCGCGCGGCGCGCCGCAGGCTTATGCCGCCCGCGAGAACAGCCGTCATCTCATTGTCCTGCACCGACTTGCCCAGCACCATGAGTCCGGCAATGAGCACCGACAGCGCCGCCGCATGGTATTCAAAGATTACCTGGGGAATGAAGCACAGGTAGTACTCCAACACCGCCCAGACGGGGATCTTGTACTTGATGATATTGTCCTGCTTGGTCAGGAGCAGGTCCACCACGATGACCAGCAGCGTCATCGAGAGCAGTATCCGCAGCATCGCCGCCACAATGCGCCTCGCATAGTATCGGTCCAGCAGCGTCATACCCGGTCCACCCGCCCGATGAGCACCACGCCCGTGACGGCAAGCAGCGCGTTGGGAATCTGGCCGAGCGCCACCGTCACCGGCAAAGACGCCAGAAAGGGGGGCTCCACCAGCTTGCGCATCACAAAATAGAGGCAGATCATCGACAACCCCACGGCAAAGGCGTAGGACCGTCCGGAGCGTTGGGTGCGGGCACCCACCGGCGCTCCCACAAGACTGACCGCAAGGCACATGAGCGGGAAGGTAAAACGGTTCTTGACCTCAAGCCGGATTCCGCGCAGTTCGGCCGCCACGGGCAGCGATCCCGTTTCAGCGTAGATGGCGCCCAGCTGCCGCTCCTCGGAAAACAGCTCGGACATGGTCATCCCATCGTTGGTGTTCGGCACCTTGTGCGTTTCCGGGGTGGGCACCGGCTGCTTCAGGGTTTCAAAGGTGATGTGCCGTGACGGGTCGGCCGGCACGAGATACCCTTTGTGCATTTCGAGGACGGGCCGTTCATTTTCGCGGATCAGCCGCGCCGATTCGGCGTAAAACGCGTTTGCCCCGCCCTCTTCCGCGGGCTGGAGCACGGTGAGATTGCGCAGTGTGCCGTCCGCGTCCCGCTTGCCGATGTAGACCCGCCAGCCGCCGTACTCCTGAATTGAGCCGGTGGGAAGCATGTCAATCGAAAGGCGCAGCGGCAATTCCACCATCATCAGGCCCATCATCCGGCGGTACGCCCAGGGCCGGCCCATGTCCTGGGCCATGTAGACCAGCCCGCTCAGCAGCGTGCCCACCGCGATGACGGGCAGCACGATCCGCTTGAGCGGGATGCCGGCCGCCTTCATGGCGATGATCTCGCTGTGCTGGGCCATGCGCGAAAAGGCGAACATGATCCCCATCAGAAAGGTGACTGGGATGATGTAGCCCGCAAGCGTCGGCAGCGCATAAAAGGATATGCGCGAAACATCCAGCACGCGCACCTGATCCGCCGGAATCATCTTGATCAGTTCGCCCATCTGGTTGCGCACCGTGCCGCCGACAATAAAGAAGCCGATCACCACCGCGGCAAGCAGGGCGGGAACGCCAATCTGGCGCAGGGTGTATCGGGAAATCAGCTTCACGGGATAGACTCCTTCAGGAAGGGGCGATTATAGCCCAACCGGCACGGGTGGCGCACCGAGCAGGTCTGCCGCGCAGGTCTGGCAGCCGGACGGGCTGCCGCTGGCCCGGGACAATAGGCCGGAACATGAGGCAACATTCCATGTGTCCCGGCTCCCGCGCCTTTGGAATAGTAACAAAGTGCCGGCAGACCTGTACTAGTGGCACACACTGTTTTTGCGGAGGGTGGGGTTTCAACACGTGCATGACTGTGCCGCCATGGGCTTTAATACGGCGGATTAGATTGGAAGCGTTTTCAGAAATGGACCTTTTCGCCAAGTGTTTTGAATTCACCGGCCCCTCCCAACTGCGGGAAGCGGGGCTGTATCCGTACTTTGACACGCTGGAGTCCAAACAGGGCCCCGAAGTCGTCATCAACGGCAAGCGGGTTGTAATGATTGGTTCCAACAACTACCTCGGACTGACCGCCGATCCGCGGGTCATTGAGGCGGCCGTCAAGGCCACGGAAACCTATGGCGCGGGCTGTTCCGGGTCGCGTTTTCTGAATGGGACGCTGGATCTCCATGTGAGACTGGAAGAGCGGCTGGCCAGGTTCCTGAACCGTGAGGCGACGCTGACCTTCAACAGCGGATTCCAGACCAATATCGGCATTCTCTCAGCCATCGCCGGCCGTGGCGACTACATCATCAGCGACCGGGAGAACCACGCCAGCATCGTCGACGGCTGCCGCTTGAGCCATGCGAAGAATGCCCGGTTCAAGCACAACGACATGGACGATCTGCGGCGCGTGCTGGAATACATCCCGGAGAAGGCGGGCAAACTCATCGTCGTGGACGGCGTGTTCAGCATGGGCGGCGACCTGTGCAAGCTGCCGGGAATCGTGAAACTGGCCGGGGAGTACGGCGCACGCGTCATGGTGGACGAGGCGCACGGACTGGGCGTCCTCGGCAGGCATGGCCGCGGCGCCTGCGAGCACTTCGGGCTTGAGGACGGGGTGGACATCGTCATGTGCACCTTCAGCAAATCGCTTGCAAGCCTGGGCGGGTGCATCGCGGCGAAAAAAAAGGTCGTCGACTATGTGAAGCACGTTTCGCGGCCCTTCATCTTCAGCGCCTCCATACCGCCGCCGAATGTGGGCGCCACACTCCAGGCCATCGAGATCATGGAGGCGGAGCCCGAGCGCCGGACGCGCCTGATGGAGAATGCCAATTTCATGCGGGACGGTTTCAAGGCGCTGGGATTGGCCACGGGCGCGTCGGAGACGCCCATCATTCCGGTCATGACCTACGACGATGTGGAGACGTTCAAGAAGAAGAGGCAACTGCTCGATCACGGCGTGTTTGTCAATCCCGTGGTCTCGCCGGCCACGCCCCCGGGGCAGGCGCTGCTGCGCACCAGCTACACCGCCCTGCACACCCCGGAGCAGTTGAGCTTCGCCCTGCAATCCTTCCGGCAGGTCTTTGCCGGCTGCAACAGGCTCGTCGCATGAATCCCCCGGTCGTCCTTGTTACGGGCGCATCGTCCGGCATCGGAAGAGCGGCGGCCTTGTCTCTCTCAAAGCAGGGGGCAAGGGTTTACGGCACCTCCCGCAACCCGTCCCCATCCGCAACCTATGAGGACGCCCAGCCCTCCGGTGTCTTTAGAATAATCGCGTTGGATGTCTGTTCGGAAACGTCGGTGGAGCACGCCGTCGCCGAGGTCATGGCGGCGGAGGGCCGCATCGACGTCCTGATCAACAATGCCGGGGACGGCATTTGCGGGGCCATTGAGGACACCACCGTTGACGAGGCGCAGCGCCAGTTCGACACCAATTTCTTCGGCGTGCTCCGCATGTGCCGGGCGGTGCTCCCGATCATGCGCGCGCAGCGCGACGGCCTCATCATCAACATTGGGTCTGTGGCGGGGCACATTGCAATTCCGTACCAGTCCATGTACAGCGCGAGCAAATTCGCCCTGGAAGCGCTCACAGAGGCCCTGCGCATCGAGACGCGACCCTTTGGAATACGCGCCGTGGTCATTGATCCCGGTGATACAAAGAGCGGATTCACCACTAGCCGCCGATGGGTTCAGGCCGCGGCCGGGTCCCCCTACGAGGAAAGATGCAGTCGCGCCATTGAGGCCATGGCCAAATCCGAGCGGAACGCCCCGGAACCCACCGCCGTGGTGAACGCCATAGCCCGCGTGATAGCCGGGAGAAAGACGCCGGTCCGAATCATTGTCGGCTGGAACTACAAACTGGTGGTGCTGGCAAAACGCCTGCTGCCCGCCCGGCTGGTCGAGTTTGTGGTAGGCAAGTTGTACTAAAACGCGCCGCTACTCGTCCATGCGGAAGGCGTCGGGATAATGGGCGATCTCGGGCTTGCCGTGCTCCGGCATGACCACACCGACCACATCGAAGCGGAAGTACTGATCCGGGTCGAGGGGCTGGCGTGAAAGGTAAGAGCGCGCCGCAGCGCGCAGATGGCGCCGCTTGGGATAGGTGATACTGTCCTCCGGCGGCAGGGGATCGGCGCTGGCCCGTGTGCGCACTTCAACGAAAACCGTGGTGTCGCCATCCTGCGCGATGATGTCCACCTCGTTGTGGCCGAAACGGGCGTTGCGAGAGAGAATGCGGAACCCCTTCCACCGCAGATGGCGCGCCGCGGCCGCCTCCCCCCGCACCCACAGCGGGCGCCTTTCAGGAAAGGGCCACATCCGGCGCGGTCTCTTCGATTCCCGGATCGGCGTCGCGGTCGCGGGCAAACAGGCGAATCTCGCCAAACGCGGCATGCTGATGGGCCCGAATCCGGCGCATCCGGCACAGTTCCAGGATGGCCAGCAGGCAGCACACCAACTCGACCCGGCTGCGGCAGGCCTGCCACAGCTCCGTCCAGGAAACACTCTCCTTTTCCAGCAGCAGCGCCTCGATATGCCCAATCTTCTCGTCCACCGAGGACTGTTCCATGGTCACTTTGTGGAACAGGTCGCCCGCGACAAAGCGCAACACCGCCCGCACCGCCTTGAGCAGGTCGTACAGGCTCACCTCGATGAACCCCTCTTCCTCCTCCTCGCCCGGCTCGAAGACGGGCCGCACCCTTCGGCCAAACTGGTCGCCTTGGCGCTCGGCCCGGTCGCCCAGTCCCTTGGAAAGGTCGCGGAACTTGCGGTATTCCAGCAGCTTGCCGACCAGTTCCAGCCGCGGATCCTCCTCCTCGACCTCCTCTTCCTCCTCGCTGTCCAGTTCAATGGGAAGGATCATGCGCGACTTGATCTGGATCAGCGTGGCCGCCATCACCAGGAATTCGCCGGCCACGTCGAGATTCTCGCCCCGCAGGATGTCGAGAAAGCGCAGGTACTGCTCGGTTACCTGCATGATCGGAATGTCGAAGATGTCGATTTCCTGCTCTTTAATCAGATAGAGCAGCACCTCGAACGGCCCTTCAAACTGGTCCAGTTGCAAGCGCAACACCTCGTCGGTGACATCATCCACGGCAAGCGCGGTGTCGCCCTCCGCCGGAACGGCGGACGGCAGCACATCAGGTTCGGAATTTGCGTCGGTCAACAGAACATCCTCGAAACGCGGAAAACAGGCCCTCTTCTTCGCTCCCTTCCCACCGCCTGATCGTAGCCCGTTCGGTGTATCCGGCGCAACCCGGAGGAAGTGAGGCGCGGGGGTCGTGGTTCTATTGACTGCGGTGGCCCTGCCGCCGCTTTTCTTCGCCGGGGCCGTGCCCCGGCCTTACCCCTTGTACCGGCGCAGCTTGCGCCACAGCGTGTTGCGGCCAATGCCGAGCCGCCGGGCCGCCTCGGCCCGATTGCCCCGGCAGGCGCGCAGCACGGCCTCAATGTGCGCCCGCTCCGCATCCTCCAACGGTGCCGCTTCGGAATCGTTGGCCAAAACGGCGCCCTTGAAACCGCCATGCACGCCGCCAAGCGCGCGCCCGACCATCAGCACCGCCTCACCGGGCTGGAACGGCAGGAAGATATAGCCGTACACCCCCTGGCGCATGGCATCCACCGCGGCGGCAATGTCCCCTGCAGTGGCCAGCACCAGCGCGGGACGCTCCCGCACCTCGCGCACGGCGCGCACGGGATCATCGGTGATCACGGCGTCTCCGCCGTCCGGGACAATGGCATGCCCCGCCGCGCGGAGCATCATCTCCAGCGTGATCCGGTTTGCCCCGTCGCGGATATACAGCGTAATGGAAGCCATAACCCTACCCTACACCCTGTCACGCTGCAAGCTCAAGAACCCCGCTTTCCAGGGCGAACGCATCTAAAACTACGGAATAGTGGATTTTCTCTTTTGCCGGGTTATCCCCCCTTTCTATCCTGCTTTTTCTTGTCCCGTTCTTT
>CAIXUF010000127.1 GCA_903922535.1 Candidatus Hydrogenedentota bacterium | reverse complement strand
TCGCCCTGAACGCAATAAGGGCAAACAAATCAAGGAAGGAAGGCGTAAAGGCAAAAAGAATGATGGCCGCATGGAGTAACGACTATCTGCTCGAAATCTTGGCAGCGATATGACGGTCGGATTTTAATGCGATTGCCCTGGGCCCATCCCATTGGACTCGCGGCCCCAAATGCCTTATGCTAGACAAGGTTATAAAGGTTAAGCTGTAACACGGACATCGCCTAATGCACCCGGCAGAAGTCAAATCCAGAATCGAGTCCGCCGCAAGACTCTATGAACAGGGCCGCCATCCGGACTCCCTGTCCATGCTTGAAGCCATAGGCCACCTGCTGCCCAACAGCCCCGTGCTCATGCTCATGCGCGTCGAAAACCTTTCCACCGCCGGACAGACCACCGAGGCCGTTCACGAGTGCGACAAGCTCGTGCGGCGCGTCCACCAAATCCGACAGGCCGGCGACATTCTTGACGACCTGCTCGACATCGACCAGTCCTTCATGCTTTCCGAAATGCTGACCAACCTCGCGGATCGCGCGGGAACTCTCAAGAACGATCTGGGCCGCAGGCAGGCCGAGGCCCTCGACAAGGAAACCCTGCAAACCACCGTGACCCAGTTGCGCGCACGCATCGACACGTTCATGTCCCAGCGCGAGCAGGACACCAGGGAACAGCAGCAGCTCACCGAAGAACTCAGCCGCATGCGCCAGCAGGACCAGTTGACCAACAAGGCGCTGGAAAAGGCGCACTCCGATCTCGACGCCATGAAGCACACCCTTCTCCAGCGCGAGTCGGAGATCGAGGAGGCCGAAAATGAACTCGCCTCGCGCAAAGAGCGCGTGGCACTGCTCGAAAACGAAGTCGCCACGCTCCAGAAGCGTTCCGCATCCGCTGAAAAGTCCAAGCATATCCTCGACGAGGAGCTTGAGCGCCTCCGCACCCAGGGAGATGAGAAGACCAAGGCACTCAACGCCGCGCGCATCGAGCTTTCCCGTCTGCAGGGCATGCTCCACGAGCATGAACTCGCCGTGGACGAGGCCCGAAAGAACACCCGCCGGCACGAGGAGGCCATCGCCCAAATGCAGGGCCAGTTGGCCGGCATGCGCGACGAGTCCAAAAACGCCGACCGGGCAAAGGAGGATCTCGTCGCCGAAATCGAACAGCTCCGCGCAAACGAGTGGGGCAAGAGTGAGGCGCTCGAGACCACCCGCAGCGAAATAGCCCACCTTGAATCAACGCTGCACGAACGTGAAAACGACATCGCCGCAGAAGAGTCCCAGGCACGGGACACCAGGCAGGCGGCGGCCCTGCTCAAGAGCGAGTTCGACGCACTCACCCGTATCGCCAACGAGGAAGTCCTGAAAGAGGCCGAACTCGCCCAAGAACTGGCACAATTGCGCCAAAACGAATCCACCAAGGCTGCCGCACTTGAAACAACCCGCTCCGAAATGGAGCGCATCGTCCACGAGCTTCAACAGCGCGAGGCGCGCCAGAGCAAACCGCCCTCCAAGAACGCGGGCACTTCCGAAACCGCCCGGGCGCGCAAGGAAAAACTGGACCAGCTGAAGTCCAAAGCCTCCGAATTTGAGAATTCGGAGCAGTTGCTCCTTCAAGAACTTGAACAGTTGCGCGCAAACGAAGCCGCCAAGTCCATCGTCCTGGAAGAGGCGCGCGCTGAATTGCACGCACTCCGGGGTCGGCTCGATCACAAGAAAAGCGCCGTCGCCGAGGCCGAAAGAACTGCACTGCAGCACGACGCGGCCGCAAACGCCCTCCGCGCCGAACTCACAAACCTCCAAACCCGGGCACAGTCGGCCTCCGACTCGGAGAACACCCTCTCCGCCGAGCTTGCCCTGCTGCGTGAAAATGAGGCCGCCAAAAACGATGCCCTTGCTGCGGCGCAGGCCGAAATGGAGCAACTGCGCAGGAATCTCGCGCTGCGCGAAAAGGATGCCGAAGACGCCGAAGCGCTCAGCGCCGAAAAGCAGCGCGAGTTGGACCGCCTCCAACAGGAACTTGCCGCCGTGCAAAACGAGGCGGCGGAGGCTCAGGGCGCGGAATCCGCGCTCCAGCGCGAACGGGAGCAACTGCGCAAAAGCGAGGAAGAGAAGAACCGGGCGCTCGAACAGTCAAGATTACAACTTGAGGCGCTCAAGAAAACGCTCAACGAACGCGAAGAGGCCGCCGCCCGCGCAGCGCGGGAGCAGGAGGAAAGCCGCCGCACCATCGCCGCGCTCGAGGACGAGCTGGCCGCGCTGCGCAACCGCGAGCACGACACCGCCACCTCCCAGGTCGTGCTTCAGGACGAAGTTGACCAGATCAACAGTGAAGTGCAGAAGGAGGCGCGGCTCGATCAGACACCCCAGGCCCAGCAGCTTGGCGAGATCCTCGGACAACTGCGCGAGATGCAGAAAGCCCAGCTTGAAGCACAACGCCTGTCACAACAGCGCGCGCAGGCGCTCGCCGCCGCCAGCCAGGACTCCGACCCCATGGCGGTCATCCCGCGCGGCCCCGCCACCCTGCGCGATTCACAACGCCAAACGCAGCCGGAAACCTTCAGCGCACCAGCCGCCTCGCCCTCAAAACGCCAGAGCAAGCTCGGTGCCCTCAATGTGGCTGCGCGCCAGGCCTCCAATCAGCAAGCCGGCAGGAACACGGCCCCCGTCCCGCAACAGCCCACGCAACAGCCACCGCTTCTACGGCGGCATGAAGATCGCCTTCTAAACCAGCAAGAGCCAATCCCGATGCGGCGGCATAATGATCCCCTTCCCGGCCCGCAACAGCCACCGCCGAGCCGAACGCAGTGGGAAAACCTTGATGACGAACTCGCCTGGCCCGCGCAGCACCAATCCCCCTTGGATGCCCTCAACGCGACCCAGCAGCAAAGCTCCGGCGCCACGGAAGCCGCACGGACGGCCCTCGCCGACAAGACCCGGCACCCTTCCACCCGCCAGACAGCCCAGCCGGCACCCAACGCCGCACAGAAAACTACACAACCTCAAGCGCAGCAACCGCCCGCCTCGGCGGCAACAGCACTCCCGGATGCCCTGGTCACCGATGACGATCTGAGGGATGTTGTCGAAGACTATCCCAAACCCCGCGATGCGGCCTTTGTCTACCCCAACCAGTCCGTGTCCATCGCAGTCCCCCCAAAAAAAAGACGGGGCCGACTATTCCTCCCGGCCGTCTCCCTTGTCCTGCTGATCGCACTTCTCGCCCTTGCCTACTTCGTGCAGTCGCATCGCGCACAACCGGCTGCAGCCGGCAAGGAAAACACCCAGGCACAGGTCCCGACCGAAAAGAAGGCGGAGGAAGAGCGGCCCAAAACCATAATCTTCCCCCCGGACCGAATCTTCGGCAGCCTGTACGACCACGAGGCGCCGCACACCAACGACACGGATTGGCCGCTCTACGCGCCCGCAAAGGGCGCCGTGGAATACCCGGCAAAGGCCCGCTTCCACCTCGAAGTCAGCAAAGACTGCGCCGCCGACCTCAGCCCCCTCAATGCGCTGCCGCCAAACGCCATTGAGTCCATGCGCCTCCCGTCTTTCGACATGAGCGACAAGAACATCGCCGCCCTCAGGCACCTGACCGGCATCAGTGTCATCTTTATCGATCAGGAAATGCCCGAGGCGGATTTGCAGAAACTGCGCGCAAGCCTTGAGGGGCGCAAGACCGTCACCTGCCGGCAGCCCGACGACGTAATCCGCGGCATTGCCCCGCCCGCCGAACGCGTGCTGGCCTTCCCCGAAGGCAAGCCTTTCGGCTTCATCGCGTTCCGCCCCTGGCACCGTGTTGAGGAGGAGTGGCAGCAGTTTGGCCCGGCAAAGGGCAATGTCACCATTCCTGCCGGCATGGAAGTGAAACTCTCCATCAACGAGGGCATATCCGATTTGTCCGCCCTCAAATCGCTGGCCGTCACCGACATCCACACCCTTGTGCTGTCGGGGGCCGAAATCAACGACGCCAGCATGGACGGCCCGGCATTCCTGCGCGGCCTGCTGGTGCTCGAATTGAGCGGCACGGCCGTCACCGACGCCGGAATACGCAAACTCGCCCGAAACGTCGGCATGCAGGAACTGAAACTGACCAACACCCGCATCGGCGACGACGGCATTGATGTTCTCAAGAAGATTCCCCAGCTTGAACGCCTCTACATTGACGGCGCGCCCAACATCACTGCCGGCAGTCTGAAAACCTTCCGCGATCTGCTCGCCCTAAAACGACTGCATCTCGCAAACACCGCCGTCAGCGCGGAAGAACTGGCCCAGCTTGCCCGCGACAAGCAGTCCTGCGCCATTACCCCTGCGGCCTAACGGCCGCCCAATCGCCCAACCCGAGCCGTTCCAGCAGCGAAGCCATTGCCGCCAGCGGCACCCGGACCCGCCCCATTTCGGGGGCATGGCCCTTGATCGTCCCGTGACAGTCGCTTCCCCCGGAAACATAAAGCCCCCGTTCCCGCGCGAGGCACAGCAGTTCCTCCACCCGCGCCGGTGAATGGCTGACGTGATACGCCTCTATGCCGTCAAACGGCCGCTTCAGCAGCTCCGGAAGAATCCGAAGCAGCCCCCTGCTCAGTCCCGGATGGGCCACAAAAGCCAGACCATCGGCCGCATGCACCGCCTCAACCGCCGCTTCCACCGTTATCAGTGGCTTCGGAACATACCCCGCCCCGCCCGGCTTCAAGAAGCGATCAAAACCCTCTTGAACCGTTCTCGTAATCCCCATTTCACGAAGGTGCGCCGCCAGATTCATCCTTCCACAGGGCGCACCGTCACGAACAGCCCTCTCCGCATACTCCAAAACCGCAAGCCCCGTGTCTTGCAGCCTTCTGGCCATGTCCAAAAAACGCCGCACCCTGCCTTCCGCCAGTCCGGATATGGCCTCCAGAAAGAACCCGTTCTCGGGGCATATCCCCAACCCCACCACATGCACCTCCATGCCATCATGCCCGGCACTTATCTCCACCCCGTTCAGGAAGCCCAACCCGGACTGCCGCGCGGTTTCCGCGGCCTCTTCCAGACCCTTCACGCTGTCATGGTCCGTCAACGCCAGACCACTCATGCCAATCACCGACGCGCGGCCCACGACCCCTGCCGGACTGTCAGAACCGTCGGAACAAAAGCTGTGCAAATGCAGATCAACCCATGCCCCCGCCTCGCGCGAAGCCCCGCCCTTCCCCTCCCCCCCGCTATTCATCCACCTCCCAACAATCATCCGCACCAAAACCCACCATCTTCGTCCACTTTCTCAAAGCTGGTTTTCCCCCTCGTCCTTGTCTCCGTCTTCACTTCCTGATTCCTCATTCCCAATTCCTCGGCCCGCGGCGCCGGGCTGGTGAAGTCTTCCGACTCAACCGTCTTGCGCATGCGGTCCAGCACACCGTTCACAAAGCGCGGCGCATCCTCCGAACCGAACTCCTTGGCCAGGTTCACCGCCTCGCTGATGACCACCGCGGCCGGCACACCGCCGCCATACAGCAGTTCGCTCATCGCCACCCGCAGCACACTGCGCTCCACCCTTCCAACGCGATCGGGGGACCAGTTGTCCAGCGCCGCGGCAATCCGCCCCGAAATCTCCTCCGCATTCGCGGACGCCCCCTCAATCAGGCGCTCCGCATAAGCCCGCGCCTTCGCCCGGCTGACATTCGCCGTGTTGCCCTCAAACACAGGCTCCTCCCCCGCCTCAAAGGATTCCCGGGACAAGCGCACCGGGTCCATACCCCAAAAGGACTCCAACCCCGCCTGCCAGTCATAGCCGGTGTAATCCAGGGCGAACAAATACTGAAGGGCCAGCCGCCGGCCCAGACTGCGTTCACGAAAGCTCATGCCTGCTCCAACTTCTCCAGCAGGCTCGTCATCTCTATGGCCGCCATCGCCGCGTCCGAGCCCTTGTTTCCGGCCTTCGTGCCCGCACGCTCAATGGCCTGCTCAATGCTGTCCGTCGTGAGGATGCCGAAGATCACCGGCACACCCGTCTGCAGCGACACCTGCCCCACGCCCTTCGCCGCCTCGGCGGCAACATAATCGAAGTGCGGCGTGGCCCCCCGAATGACGCAGCCCAGCGTAATCACCGCGTCATAGCTGCCCGAGGCCGCCATGGCCTTGGCCACCAGCGGGATTTCAAACGCGCCCGGCACCCACGCCAGCGTGATGCTGTCATCGGCCACGCCGTGGCGCGTGAGCACATCCACCGCCCCGCCAATCAGTTTGGACGTGATGAACTCGTTGAACCGGCTCGCCACAATGCCGTAGCGCTTCTTCGTGGCGGTGAACCCGCCCTCAATGACCTTCGGCATTACTTTTCCTCCTTGTTCATGGGTCCGCTGTCCGAACCCGCGATCAGATGCCCGAATTTGACCTTCTTCGTCTGAAGATAGTCGCGGTTGTGTTTGTTCGCCGGGATTTCAATGGACACACGGCCCGTGACTTTCAGACCATAACCCTCAATGCCCGCGCGTTTCACGGGATTGTTGGTCATCAGCCGCATGCCCTTGACCCCCAGATCATACAGGATTTGCGCGCCAAGCCCGTACTCGCGCGGATCAGGGTCAAAGCCCAGATGGAGATTGGCCTCCACCGTGTCCATGCCCTTTTCCTGAAGTTCATAGGCCCGCAGCTTGTTGATGAGCCCGATCCCGCGCCCTTCCTGGCGCAGATACAGCACCACGCCCCGGCCCT
Source organism: Candidatus Hydrogenedentota bacterium (assembly GCA_903922535.1). The sequence continues at coordinate 1,926 of CAIXUF010000127.1, read as the reverse complement.
CTGCCTGGATCGCCGCCATCGCCGCATGAAGCTGCTTGCCGCAGTCGCACCGCAGCGAACCCAGGATGTCCCCGGTGAAACACTCCGAATGCACCCGCACCAGCACGTCCTCAAGCCCCGCCACATCACCCTTCACCAGCGCCATGTGCTGGAAATCGTCAATATCGTTCTCATAGGCGATCAGCCGGAAGTCCCCGTACTCCGTCGGCAGATTCACCTGCGCCGCGCGCCGCACCAGCTTCTCCGTCTTCCGCCGGTACTCAATGATGTCGCATATCGCGCAAATCTTCAGGTTGTGCTCCTTGGCGAACACCTCCAGATCAGGCATCCGCGCCATCGTGCCGTCGTCCTTCATGATCTCGCAGATCACGGAGCACGGCGTAAGCCCGGCAATCTTCACAAGGTCGATGGAGCCCTCCGTCTGACCCGCCCTTACCAGCACGCCGCCCTTCCGCGCGCACAGCGGAAACACATGCCCCGGCCGCACCAACTGGTCGGCGTGCGCGTCAACAGCGGCCGCCACACGGATTGTGTGCGCGCGGTCGTGGGCGCTGATGCCCGTGGTCACCCCGTCCTTCGCCTCAAAAGTCACATGAAACGCCGTGTTCAGGCGCGACGTGTTCTCGGCAACCATCGGCGGAAGGTCCAGATGCTTAATCCGGTCCTCCTCCATCGGCATGCAAATCAGGCCCCGCGCATGGGTCGCCATGAAATTCACAATCTCCGGCGTCACAAACTCCGCCGCAATCGCAAGGTCGCCCTCATTCTCCCGGTCCTCATCATCCACCAGGATAATCATGCGGCCCTGCCGCAGTTCGTCCAAAATCTCAGGTATCGGTGTCAGCATATTCATTCAACTCCCAGGCAAAGCCGATCCGCAGCAACCGCCGTTGTGGCGCGCCAGTCGGCATCAGCGTTTCGGTTGTACTGTTCCATATCAACAGCGTCAGTCCGCCTTAGTTCTTCGTCTGTGTCCGTCCGTGTCAGTCCGTGTTCGTCCGTGCATCCCTTCCTAAGCAAATCCATGCCGCTGCAAGAAATCCATCGTCACCCCCTTATCCTCCCGGTTAACGTAATGATAAATGTGCTTGCCCAGAATGTCGGCCTCCATGTTCACGCGGTCCCCGGCCGTCTTCCCAGCCAGTTTGGTCTTCTTAATCGTTGTGGGGATGATGGCCACCGTAAAACTGTCCCGGACCGGCTCCACCACCGTCAAACTGATCCCGTCAATCGCCACCGACCCTTTCGGCACCAGATAGCGCGCCACCTCGTCCGGTGCGCGGAACCGCCACAGCGAAAACTCGCCCTGGTCCCGCACCTCCTCGATGCGGCCCACCCCGTCCACATGCCCCAGCACAAAATGCCCGCCGAAACGCGTTGTAGGCTGCATGGCCCGTTCCAGATTCACCGCATGCCCCGCCTGCAGACCGCCCAACGTCGTCCGCGAAAAACTCTCCGGAGAAACCTGCACGACAAACCCCTTCCCCGTTATCGCCGCCACCGTCAGGCACACCCCGTCCACAGCCACGCTGTCCCCAATGGCCAAATCATCCAGCAGAGTCTCCGCAACGATGGCCAACTCGGCCCCAGACCGCCGCGAAACCGCGCCAACCTCTTCTATGATTCCCGTAAACATTCGCCTCAGGCCTCCCTCATCTTCTGTGTTTCCATCTTCATCTTTGCGTTCTTTGCGTTCTCTGCGGTTCGTTCTTCCGTGTTTTTCCGGGTATTCCGTGGTTACAACGTCTTTGTTCCCTATTCATAATTCTTAATTACATACGCGGTTACCATGAGGTCGTCGCCCACCGCCTCGCACCGCATGTCGCGCAGCATAATCGCCTCCTCCATCGTCGCCCTGCCCTCGCCCTCCACCGCCGTGACCGCGTCCCGGCCGCCGACGATCTTCGGCGCGACAAAGAAGCACAC
>CAIXUF010000126.1 GCA_903922535.1 Candidatus Hydrogenedentota bacterium | reverse complement strand
GACCTGTTCTGGACGGAGACCGGCGGGGTGGAGGACCTGGCAGGCTACAATGTGTACAGGGCGGACACCGTTGACGGGCCTTACTCCAAACTGAACTTTGGAATCATCGTCGGGAATGAATGGAGCGACTTCACCGTAAATCCCGGCCAGACATACTACTACAAGGTCACAGCCAGCCGGATTGACTTTACCGAATCGCCCATGAGCGACCCGGCGTCCGCGGCCGCGGTGGACACCGTCGCGCCCACGATCTCGCACACACGGATGGTGCGCAAGCCCGAAGGCGTGCCAGTAAACATTGTGGCGACGATCACGGACAACGTTCGCGTGCAAAGCGCCACGCTTTTTTACCGCACGGGCGGGAGTGGCGCCTACACGGCCCTGACAATGACGTGCACCAATGCATCGGCGCATACCTACGCGGCGCTGATCCCCTCGTCCGCGGTAAAGATCCCCTTGTTGCAGTACTATATTGAGGCTGTTGACGGGCTGAACACGGCAAGTTTTGACCGTTCCTCCGCCCCGACGTCGGTGCAGGTGGTGGGTGTCCCGGTTGCCAACGCGGGGCCGGACCAGGCAGTGAATGAGGGAGACATCGTAACGCTTGACGGAACGGGTTCCGGCACGCCGAATGCAGGCCAGACCCTCTCCTACTACTGGGCCAAGGTGAGCGGCCCTGCGGTTACGCTGTCCAATGCCGGCGCGGCACAGCCCACTTTTGCCGCCCCGGCCACCTCCAGTGATGTGGACATTGTCTTCCAGTTGATTGTCAATGACGGCCTTGCCCAGAGTCCGCCCGACCAGGTGAAGATCACCGTCCGGCACGCAATCAACCGCCCCCCGACGGCCAACGCCGGTTCGAACCAAATGACCGTGTCCGGTCTGCTGGTCACCCTGGACGGATCACTTTCCTCCGACCCGCAGAATTCGCCGTTGACGTACCAGTGGGTGCAGACCCAGGGACCGTCGGCAGTGCTGAATGACGCCACAGCGATACGGCCGACCTTTACGGCGCCGATTGTGCATGGCGCTTCAACGCCATTGACCTTCCAACTGGTGGTGACCAATCAATACGGGCTGCCAAGCACAAACCTGGCACAGGTCACCGTGCTGGTGAGTCCATCGTCGAACACATTGCCAGCGGCAATCGTTTATACGCCGGGCGCCAACGCACACATGACGGCGGTCATTTCGTACAAACTGCTCGATCCCGAGAGCGATCCCGCGGAGGTGACCGTAGAGTATGCACTGGAGGATTCAACAGAGGGCAGAATTACGTGGCGCGCCGCAACGGCCACCAGTGGAAGCGAGGGGACCAGCGGCCTCACAACCAGCCCCGCAGGGATGAATCATTCTTTTTCATGGAATGCGCTGGAGGACTTGAGTTCCATTTCCTCCAATGTCCGCGTGCGCGTGACGCCTTATGCGGTTAATCCCGGCACGGCGGGCGAGACCGACGTCTTTGTTGTGGACGACGCCTACGAGGGACTGTCCATTTTGCCGTATCTGGACGCGGACCGTCAGGAGGAACTGCAAGTCGGAGTGCGCGGGGACGTGGCTGAGCCCTTTGACCCGGAGTTTGACGTGATTGCGCCGCCTGCCACCATGGCAGGGTACGAGCTTTACAGCCGGGCACAGACGGCAAGCCCCCCTGAAGACCGCCTGCTGCGCCATTTGAGAGACGAGGTGAACGTTGTTGAATGGATTCTGGCCGCCGCCATTCCCGCGGGCAGGCAACTGACATTGACGTGGAACACGGGCTTGGTGCCGCCGGGGAAGCGTTTCGAAATTGCACCCTGCGACGTTAATGGCGTTGTGACTTCGCCGCCCGCTGACATGTCGCAGCAGGGGTCGGTCATGGCGACGGCAGGTGGTTCGGCGCTGGCAAAGTATTGGGTTGTGCGGGCGCGCGCTTACTTTGACGCCGATTATGACATTTCGAGCGGATGGAATCTGCTCTCGCTGCCCGGAGATGCGGACAACCCGGCGCTCGAACAGGTT
>CAIXUF010000125.1 GCA_903922535.1 Candidatus Hydrogenedentota bacterium | reverse complement strand
TGCCATGAGCAGGTTTTCCCCGCGCCGCAACACGCCCATCATTTTGGCGAGACAGGCGGGGGTGTCCTCGGCGATGCGCCGCGTGGGAATGGCATCCATTGCGCGAAACAGCCTGCCCATAACCGGTGTGGTGACCATCTCTGCCATGACCACCGTGCGCGTGTCGCACAGCGCGTTCATGACAAGGGCGTCCAGCCAGGTGATGTGGTTGAAGACAAGAAAATAGGGGGTTTGGGGGCGGTGTCCGACCACCGTCATGCACACGCCCAGACGGGCCGGCATGCCCCGTATCCAACGGCGTCCGATGGTGTTACCCCAGCGTTTTGCCAAAGGGGCGGAGAATAAACCCACCACGGACACGAACAGCAAGAGGAAATATGCGCCAAGAGTCCATGCAAGTGCGTTGACCAAGCGCACCGCCACACGCACGGGAACCCACAACTTGGTGCCGGGAACGGCCCAATGGTATTCGACGCTTTCCGAGAATCCATTGCGAATATATTCTTCTGATCTTACTACAGCCACTGGAGTTACACCTCGCCGTTGAAGTGATATCATCTCTCTAAGTCTCAAGAACAGCCGTCCGACACAGCATTGGACACGCTGGTTGATCCAATTCGCCTTGCTTATTAAGACAACTGGCTGCCTCTTTCGTTACAAGAATTGGCGGCCGAAAACCAAAATGTGGTTGTCGGCATTGGCAAGAAGCCCCAGATATGGTGCTATCAAGAACAACGGACGCGGTGGAGTGCCAGACAACCCATGACGTAATATAATATCATATCGGAAAAACGGGCACTTCCGGTATAATGCCGGAGTAGGAACCATCCAACTCGGGGATACACGAAATGGGCAATTCTTCTTGTTCCAGGTGGACGGCAAAGTCGGCATTTCTCTTTCTTCCTGTGGTCCTGATGGCCATCACGCCGGCATTTGCGGAAGACGCAAGCAAAACATTAATCGCCCACTGGTCCTTTGACGACCCGACACCGGCGAATCTGACCCAAAACTTGGGCACGAACCCGGCAATTGCGCTCCAGCCAGCCGCACCCATTCCTTCCCGCAGGGGGGTATTTGGAAACGCGCTGGATCTCCACGGCGCGAACGCCCTGCGCGTGGACGGATTCGGACAGCCCGCCATGACCGAACTGACACTTTCGGTCTGGGCGCGTCCGTCGGACTTGGGCGGCTTCCGCGAACTCTTCCGCCAGGAATGCGGCGACAACCGCGTCCTTTTCTCCTTTCAGGAGGGCGGCACGGTGCTTTCGCTGGGGCTGAATGTCGGCGGTTACATGGAGTGCGACGCGCGCATCAAACCAGAGATGGTGCTCGACGGCACCTGGCACCATTGCGCGGCGACCTTTGACGGCCAGTTCATGCGCGTCTATATGGACGGGAAAGAGATCGGTTCGATGGACCGCCCCGGCGTCCTGGTGATGTGCCCCGCCGTACCCGCCTTCATCGGTTCCACGGAGGGAACGGGCGAACTGTTCCAGGGCGGGCTCGACGACCTGCGCATCTACACCGGCGCGCTGACCGCGCAGGAAATCACGGGGCTGTACCGGGACGGCATGGCGGAGATCGAAAAGACCTCGCGCGAACTCGATGCGGCTGCGGCCGGCGTCTATGTGGAGGCGCCCACCTTCGCGGAAACCATGACCCGGACCCTGAGCAACCTGGTGCAGCGGGGCGGCGCGGCCGACGCCGACCTGGCCGACGCGATTTTGGGCCGCATCAAGGCCCGCTTCCCCGACGCATACGGCGAGTTCATCGCCTGCACCGAAGGCGCCTCCCCGCTCGACTACCTTTCCGCCAAGGATGACGCCTTTATTCTGGACAAAACCGGGCATCTGCTCACGCTGCTCACAGAATACAAGCCGCTGACCGAACACCAATGCGCGGCGCAAACGGAGGACGACAAGCGCAAGTGGGAAGAGGCGGACCGGCTGAGCAGGCAGTTTGAGGCACTCCGTGCCCGCGGCGCCGAGGCCGCCCACGCACCCGAGTGGATCGATCTGATGCTTGAGGCGGGCGGCAAAGTGCAGTACCGGCCCCATGTAAACGAGCCTGTCGCGCCCTATGTGAAACCCGAGACGCCGGAAACGCGCGACCTGAGCGCGGATGAGGCCCGCGGCGCGCTGAAGCTCGACTGGCTGTTCCAGGCCGGGGACGATCCCTCACGGGAGCGCGCCAGAAAAGAGATTCAATGGGCGCGCGCGCTGGCGGCCCGCATCGCAAAGCAGCATCCGGGCCGGGTTGATTTCTCGGGGGAATTGGCGCGGCTGGACAGCCTCGAACAAAAGTTCGATCTTGCCGCCGTGCCGGATCACAGCCTCTATTTCCAGGTGCGGACCATCAAGCGCGACATCATGTTCAAGAACCCCGTGGTCGATTTCACGAAGGTGCTCTTTGTGGACATGCCCTATCCGGCCGGTTCCGAATGGCCCCACGAGACCCGGCACCGTCTCGGCTACATGGCCGTGCCCGGCGCGCGGCTGCTGGTGCTCGACGGGCTTCAGCCGGACGGCAAACTCACGCAGTTGATGCCCCAGGTGCCGCTGCACGGTTCCTTCTGGCGGCCTGATGTTTCTTTCGACGGAAAGAAAGCGCTCTTCTGCTTCAAACCGCACAACGAGAAGTCGTTCCACCTTTACGAAATCAACACGGATGGCACCGGCTTGGTCCAGTTGACCGACGGCCCATACGATGACCTGGACCCCGTCTACACGCCCGACGGCCACATCGTGTTCTCCTCCACGCGCGGGCACAACTATGTGCGCTGCATGCCGCCCACCAACTCCTTCGAACTGACTCGCTGCGACGCGGACGGTAAAAACATCTACATCATCTCCTACAGCAACGAGCCCGACTACCTGCCGTCGGTCATGGATGACGGACGCGTGGTGTACACCCGCTGGGAGTACACCGACAAGCCGCTGTGGCGCGCCGAGAAACTGTGGACCACCAACCCCGACGGCACCCAGGTGCTGACCTACTGGGGCAACCAGAGCGTCTGGCCCGACGTGATGAAGGATGCGCGCAACATCCCGGGCACGCGGCGCGTCATGTTCACCGGCAGCGCGCATCACAACTGGTTCGCCGGGTCCGTGGGCATCATCGACCCCGACAAGGGGCTTAATTTCCCCGACGGCCTCACCAAGGTGACCGCCGACGTCGAATGGCCAGAATGCGGCAACGGCCCGGTCGATCCCGTCGAGTCGCCGGACTACCACGTCTCAGGCAAGTACAGCGCCTACTACTCGCCCTATCCACTGGGCGAAAGTGACTTCCTCGTGTCGGCCAAACGGGACGACAAGTTCGCGCTGTTTCTCATGGACCTGGACGGCAACCGCGAACTGGTCTACGAGGGCGTGAACAACATCTTCCACGCCATGCCGCTCAAGCAGCGTTCGACGCCGCCCGTCATCGCCGACCGCGTGGCCTGGCCGACCATGGCCGAGCGCGACAACCCCAAGCCGGGGGTCATCTTCAGCAACAACGTCTACCAAAACGCGCCGCCCGAACTGCGCGGCAAGGCCAAATTCCTGCGCGTCATGGAGATCGATTCCAAGACCTACACCTACTGGTACAAGCGGCCCTACATCTCGACGGGGCCCGTGGTGTCGGCCGTGCAGTCCGAGGGCGTCAAGCGCATCATCGGCACCGTGCCCATCGAGGAGGACGGCTCCTTCTCCTTCAACGCGCCGGCGGGCCTCGCGCTCCATTTCCAACTGCTCGACGAGAACATGCGCGCGCTCCAGACCATGCGCAGCTTTATCGGCGTCATGCCCGGCGAGAGCCGGGGCTGTCTTGGCTGCCACGAGTCGCACAGCCGCTC
>CAIXUF010000124.1 GCA_903922535.1 Candidatus Hydrogenedentota bacterium | reverse complement strand
GCAGCAGCCGTCCCGAGGCCCTGTCGCGCACGGCGCAAATCATGCAAGAGGTGAGCGCGCCGGTCTCCTTGAGATGGCACAGCGTGGGAATCTCCACCCCGGCCGCGTGCGCGGCCTCCAGCAGCGTCGCGCCGTCGGCGATGCGCACCTCTTTGCCGTTTATCTTGAGCCCGATCATCAGTCCACCTTTACCGCGTTCACGGGGCATATCTCATAACATGCGTTGCAGCGCGTGCATTTCTCCAGGTCGATGACATGCGCCTCATAGGGCGTCATGGGAATCGCGTCGGCCGGGCAAATCTGGGCGCACTTGGTGCAGCCGATGCACTGGTCCGTGACGGAGTAGGCAATGAGCGCCTTGCACTTGTGCGCCGGGCACCGCCCGGCAACGTGCGCCTCGAATTCATCGTGGAAATGGGCAAGTCCCGTGAGCACAGGATTGGGCGCGGTGCGTCCGAGCCCGCACAGGCTCTGCTTCTTGATTGCCGTGCCCAGCCGGTGCAGTTCGTCGAGGTCGCCCTGCGTGCCCCTGCCCGCGCACAGGCGCGTGAGTATTTCGAGCAACTGTTTTGTGCCCACGCGGCAGGGCGTGCAGCGCCCGCACGACTCCATTTGTGTGAAGGACAGAAAGAAACGGGTCATCTCGACCATGCAGTCCGTGTCGTCCATCACGACGAAGCCGCCGGAACCCATCATGGAGCCCGCCCCGGCGAGCGCCTCATAGTCCACGTGCAGCCCGGCCAGTTCCGCCGGGATGCAGCCGCCTGACGGGCCGCCCACCTGCACGGCCTTCAGCGTGCGCCCTTCCGGCACGCCGCCGCCGACATCGTTCACGATCTGCCCGATCGTCATGCCCATCGGCACCTCAATGAGGCCGCCGCGCTGGATCTTCCCAGCGAGCGCGAAGACCTTGGTGCCCTTGCTGTGCGCCGTGCCGAACGCGGCGAAGGCCGCCGCGCCGTGGCGGATGATCCACGGCACCATCGCCAGCGTCTCCACGTTGTTCACCAGCGTCGGGCATTCATAGAGCCCGTGGTGCGCCGGGAAGGGGGGCCGGAATCGAGGCGTGGGCCGCCTGCCTTCGAGCGACGCGATGAGCGCCGTTTCCTCGCCGCAGACAAACGCGCCAGCGCCCTCGCGCACCTCGGCGTAAAAGGCGTGGCGCGTGCCCAAAACACGGTCGCCGAGGATGCCCGCCTCGGTGCATTTCGCAATGGCCGCGCGGATGCGCTCCACGGCCAGCGGATATTCGGAACGGATGTAGATAATGCCCTGGTGCGCGTCTGTCGCAACGGACGCGATGAGCATCCCCTCAAGGATGCGGTAGGTGTACGACTCCAGGATCATGCGGTCCATGAACGCGCCCGGGTCGCCCTCGTCGCCGTTGCAGACGACGTACTTGGCCGCGCCCGGCGCATGGCGCACCGCCTGCCATTTGCGCGCCGTGGGAAAGCCAGCGCCGCCGCGGCCGCGCAGGCCGCTGTCGATAATTTCGGCGATGATTGCCTCGGGGTCAAGCGGCGCGCCCGCCTCTGTTGCCGACGGCAGCAGCGGCGACAGGGGCGTTTCGCCCAGTCCCGCAAGACAGCGCTGCAATGCCTTGAACCCGTCATGGCGCACGTATTCCGCCAAATCGGTCGGATCGATCTCGCCGCAGCATTCGGTGGCGATGCGCTGCTGCACGTCCAGGAACCCCGCTACGGCGGGATGCTTCGGATCGAGCGCGGGCTGTTGCGCCGCGTCGTCAGTGTACATCCGTTCCAGCCAGTGCGTCGCCTTCGCGCGGATACGCGGCAGTGCACTCTTCGGCGGGAAATGGGACAGCACGATCGCCGGCACATCCTCGGGCCGCATTTTGGCATAGGTCTTCGGCGGCGAACCGGGCATAACCACTTCCATTAGCGGGGTCTGGTGGCACATGCCCACGCAGCTCACGTGCTTGACGCGCACATCGATGGCGTAGGTGTCGAGCGTCTCCTCCAGCGCCCGGCGCACGAGTTCGCTGCCCCCGGCCACGCAGCAGGAGCCGAGACCGATCCGGATCTCGGGACCGTCCACAGACTCGGCATGTCTTTTCGCGCCGTTCGGGCGCGCCTCCAGCGCGGCCTGTGCCAGGAAATCCGCGAGCATGCCCGGCACGCTGTCGGCCTTCACGTGGCCGTAGGTGACACCGTCGATTTGCACGGCCGGCGCTAGCGTGCAGCAGCCGAGGCAGCGCACCATCTGGAGCGTGAAGGTGCCGTCCTTGTCCGTGTCCTCGCCCTGGGCCAGGCCCAGTTCCTTGGCGACGGCGTCGTGCACCGTCTCGGAACCCTTGAGGTGGCAGGCCGTGCCGTCGCACACGCAGACCGTGTGTTTGCGCGCCGGACGAAATCGAAACTGGGGAAAGAAGG
>CAIXUF010000123.1 GCA_903922535.1 Candidatus Hydrogenedentota bacterium | reverse complement strand
GGGGTTCGCGCTGTGCAAGGTCCATCGTGCGGCGTCCAAGTCGGCGGACTACCGTCGCGGGCAGAGTTACCTGGAGGAAGTTGTCAAACACTGCGAATGCGACGCGCTTACCGCCGTGCCGAACCTGCGCAAGCGCCGGAGCCTCCACGCACGGGCGCTGGCCCGGTTGGCGTGGTCATGGGAAGTTGTCCCTGGTGAAGCGCACCGGGCCCGGGAGGCCTATCGCCAGGCGCTTGCGACCGAACCGGGCAACCCGTACTATCTGGCCGACATGCTGGGCTACGAAGCCCACTGTGCCGGAAACACCGAGTTCGTGGCCAGCATGGCGACCACGCTCCGAGAGGCAATCCGGACCTGTGGTGCGCATGCGATTAACGGCACGGAACTCCCTTACGCCTGTTTCACGGCCGGCCGCCTGCATCTCCTGTTGAACGAGCCGCATCCAGCGCTGGGATGCTACGCCCGGGGCATCCGGCACATACTGGCCGAGACACACTGCGTGCCGCCGGATACACTCGATGCGGAGATCGTCTGGCTGTTGCGCGTGAGCGGCGCCCAGCGTTTGGCCGGCGGCTACCTGTGGGCGCGCCAGGCTCTTGATCTGGCAAGACACGTGGCGGGCATGAAAGATGCATCGACGGACGAACCGTCTGCCGAGAAGACTCCGCTGAAGGCTCCGGTATTGATCGTGGCGGGTGGCGCCAGCAGTCTTGCGGCGGATGTCGCCGGGAAGGTGCACCCCATGCTCGCGAGCGCCTTGGCCGGATTTCGGGGCACCGTTGTTTCGGGCGGTACCGCCGTCGGGATCCCAGGCTGTGTGGGAAAAATCGCCGGCGCGCTCGCGGCACGCGGCGCGAAGCCGTTTGACCTCGTGGGGTTCATTCCCCGGCTTCTCCCCAATGACGCTCCGCGCGATGCACGGTACGACCGCCTCGTGACCTGCGGGGAACAGGGCTTCTCGCCGGACCAGATCATCCACAATTGGCAGGACATTCTCGCGGCCGGCATCGAACCGAAGGACGTGCTGCTGCTTGGCGCCGGCGGAGGTGAATTGAGCTCGGTGGAGTATCGGTTAGCCCTGGCGCTGGGGGCGAATGTAGCCATGGTGCAGAAGAGCGGCGGTGCGGCAGATGCCCTGATCGCGGATCCCTGGTGGATGGCGGTCCCCAACCTGCTGGTCATGCCGTTTGACGAGAGTACACTCCGTGCCTTCGTCATCCCGCCGGAGCGCACGTTCGCCACGGAGACGGTGGAGGAGATGGCACAGGCATTTCACAAGCAGTATGTGGATGGTAGCACCAGCCGGTTGCCGGCGAACATGCGCCCGTGGCCCAAGCTGGACGACACATTCCAGTCCGCCAACCGCGAACAGGCGCGCTATGCGGTGGAGATTCTGGCCGCTTGTGGCTTCGCCGTGCGTAAAGCGGCGAAGCCCAAAAAGCCGGTCGTTTTTGCCGGGTTCACCGACTCGGAACTGGAACGCATGGCCGAGATGGAACACGGCCGCTGGAACGTCGAGCGCCTGCGCGACGGCTGGCGCTACAGCAAAGACCGCGACGACGCCAAGAAGCTTCACAACAACCTTGTGCCATGGAACGAACTGTCCGACGGCGAGGACGGCGTGAAGAAATACGACCGCAATTCCGTCTTCAAGTTCCCCGAAATCTTTGCCAAGGCGGGGTTAGAGGTCTACCGCAAGTAGTACGACAAGGACCGAAAGGAGTAGCGACATGTCAAAAATACTGGTGGTTTATTGCAGTCTGTCGGGCAACACAAAGGCGGCGGCCGAAGCGGTGGCAGAAGGCGCCCGATCCACCGGGGCCACCGTGCTGGTCAAAAACGGCTTCGAAGCACAACCGGCCGACCTGTTGAATTGCCAGGCAGTGGCCTTGGGTTCCTACGACGCTTTCAGTTACATGGGCGGCGGACTCAAGGATTTCCTTGATCGCGCATTTTATCCGACGCAGAACCAGGTCACCGGCAAACCTTATGTCGCCTTTCTAACCCATGGCGGTGGTGGAAAAGCCATTCAGAGTATCGAATCGGTAGCCAAGTCGTTCAAGTTCAGTAAAGCCAGCAACGCGGTGCTGGTCAAAGGGCATCCCGATGGGAAGGAGGCCGCCGACTTAAAAGCGCTCGGTATCAAGCTGGCGACCGCCGTGGCGACGTAAGCGGCCCGCGCCAAGCAAAATGTTGTCACACATGCAATCGGGCAGGTGCGGGGCAGAGAGCGTTGCAGGCAGACACAGTTCATGACGCGTACAAACGATAATTTGCGGAGTCTGGCATGGGGAAGCTTGTTCGCCATAGGCTTTACGCTGTCACCGATCAGCTGGTGGAACGACGCCGTGGTCAATTTGCCCATAGCGTATCTGGCCGCTCAACTGGTGGCGGTCCTTGACCAGCGCTTATTCCTGTTTGCTTTTGTCGGAACGTATTGGGCTACAAACCTGATCGGCCTGCTCGGCATGCACATAAGCGCCCGCAAACTGCATCGTCAAACGGAGCCAAGAATTTCGCTTAGGCACTTCTTCCTGATTTCGCTCCTCTACACACTGTTGATCGTGGCATTGGCCCAATTCAAATGGATTCAAGCACCATTATTAACCGTAATTCCCCTACCCCCCCGTTAGACAGAAAAAGGAGAGACAACATGGATAGGATCACATGGTGGCGTGAGGCCCGGTTTGGCATGTTCGTGCATTGGGGGTTGTACAGCATCCCCGGACGTGGCGAGTGGTGGATGTGGTGGGAGAAGACCACGCCCGAAGAGCTTAATCAGCTCGCGGCCGCATTCAATCCCGACAAGTACAAGCCGTCAAACTGGATCCGCCTGGCACGGCAGGCCGGCATGAAATACATTGTGCTAACCACCCGCCACCATGATGGATTCAGCCTGTTCGACAGCAAGGTCAGCGATTTCACCACCACGAAGACAGCCTGCGGGCGGGATCTCGTCAAGGAATATGTCGCGGCGTGCAGGAAGCACGGCATGCCCGTGGGCTTATACTACTCGCTGCTTGACTGGCGGTTCGACGCCTACCACAAAGGCCCCCAGAAAGATCCCGCCGGCTGGAGGAAATTCATCGAATACATGCATGCCCAGGTCGAGGAGCTGATGACCAACTATGGAAAGATCGACCTCCTCTGGTATGACGGCGGCTGGCCGTGGACGCCCGAAGACTGGCAATCCGGGAAG
>CAIXUF010000122.1 GCA_903922535.1 Candidatus Hydrogenedentota bacterium | reverse complement strand
TCCCGCTCGCCATGGTGCGGGGACTGGAAAGAGGTTGAAATGGACACGCCAGGCGGTTTGCAAGATTTCAAACAAATCATCGCCACGAATACGGACGAGTTGCACCAAGTGGGCGAACGTATTCATGACGAGCACTTTGACCCTGAGGAAGTGCGCCACAACGAGAAAGCGGGCACCCTTGACATCCCGTTTCGCCGCATTTTCCATGACGGCCCCCGACGCATGGTCAAGAACAGGCTCATCTACCGGGTTGACGAGGTTGATGTGCTCCGGTGCTCCCTGCGTTTCCTGAATGTCATCACATACAGGCTTGATGACCGCACGCGAATCGGCTCGTTGTCGCTGAACCGGTTTCTCTGGGATGAAAAGCGGGGCCTTCTAACGCTTCAGTGCTGTGAGGACTGCGGTTTTTCGATACACATGAGCGAGCTGCACGCCGAATACCGGGAAATTGAATATCGCGGCAAGGCCAGGATTACCAATGGATTCTTCTGGGACTGCAATTCGAGCGAAGTGTACGATTAGGCTGGAAGCGGTCCGTGCCTTTGAAGGGGTTGGAGGATTCGCGAGAGGAAGATGCCGTGATTAACGAGGAACACTTTGGGAAGCTGGAACGGATGTACGCCGGTGCGCCGGTAAACGAGTATTATCGGCCGGTTATCCGAGTGGAACGGGGAACGGCCGAGGTGTCCATCGCGGTCCGAAAGGATTTCTATCATGCGGCGGGCGCGGTGCACGGGATCGTCTATTTCAAACTTCTTGATGACGCGGCCTTCTTCGCGGCAAACTCGTTGGTGGGCGACGTTTTTGTGCTTACGGTATCCCTGAACACGCATCTGACACGGCCCGTCACGGAAGGTGTGATGAAGGCCACAGGACGCGTGGTGCACCAGTCGAAAACCCTGATCATTGCCGACGCGGAGGTGCTGGACGCCGGGGGACGCCAGCTCGCGCGCGGCACGGGAACGTTCATGCGCAGCAGAATCCCCCTTTCACCGGACATTGGCTACCTGTAGAAATCACCCCGCGCCATCGCGCATCTACCGGGGAATCGGTACTACTGTGATAAACTCCGCAGTCAGGATCAACGTATATTCCCCAAGAGTTGCTATTCCGACAGGAGATGCGGCAGTTGCGTTTTTGGGCAAAGGCTAAACATCAGGCTTCGCCCCTCGGCGAAATGCCCGGCGGGAGCATTGCGGGAGTAGGACCAAGTTCACGCGGCCGGGGCTGGCGGCTGTTTGTCGCCTGGGTGATTGTGCCGCCGGTGCTGCTGTGCATTGCGGAACTGGGTTTGCGGCTGTGCGGCTTCGGCATCTCCACGCAATTGTTTCTTGCGCGGGAGGCGCAGGGGGAAAGGGTCTGCATGCCCAACCGCGCCTTCTTTCAGCAGTTCTACACCATGCCCATCGGCGGGCCGCCCCATGAGTTTTCCATGCCGGTGCCAAAGCCCCCGGACACCTACCGGGTGTTCGTGTTTGGGAGTTCGGCGGCGGAGGGCGTGCCCGCAACAGACTTCTCGTTTTGGCGCGTCCTGGGAACGATGCTGCGGGCGCGACAGCACGGGGCCAAGACGGAAATATACAGCCTGGCCCGGTCCGGTGCCAACTCGCACGTCATGCGCGCTGCGGCAAAGGCGTGCGCTGCTTGTCAGCCCGACCTTTTCCTGATCTACATGGGCAACAATGAACTGAATCCGTCCGTGACGCAATCCATGGTTTGGGACTGGCTGCCCCCCTGGTTGTCCCTGCGCCTGCTCCACGTGAGCATCGCGCTGAATGATCTCAGACTTGTCCAGATGCTGCAAGGCATTACAAGCTACGCTGACTTGGATCGTCCTCACGGGAAAACGGACACAGTCCCTGATCCGGAACGTGCTTATGTTTACTACCGGGAGAACGTGAACGACATGTGCGCGTTTGCGAAGGAGGCGGGCGCCCAGGTGATCCTGTGCACGGTCGGATCGCGGCTGCGCGAATGGATACCGGAGGACATGCACCCAACCGTCGCTGATCCCGGGGCGGAGCGGGAATGGAATGAGGCGTATAACGCCGGAAACACGCTGCGGGGGCAGGACCGCTTTCAGGACGCCCTGGCTGCCTACACCCGCGCCACCGCACTTGACAGCGGTCATGCCGGACTTGCCTACGGAATTGCCTGCTGCCACTATGCGCTGGGCGAATACGACGACGCGCGGACATGGTTCGTCCGCGCTCGCGAATTGGATACCGGGCGCTCCCGTGCCGGAAACCGCATCAATGAGACTCTGCGCGAAATCGCGGCGGCCCGCGCCGGTGACGGGATCCGCCTGGCAGACACCGCGCAATCGCTTGCCGATGAAAGTCCCCACGGCATCGAGGGGCCGGAGTTCTTTCTGGATCACGTCCATCTCTCGTTTGAAGGGAACTATGTCCTTGCCCGATCCGTCCTGGAAACGCTGGCGGCGATGACGTCCCGCTTGGGCGCTGAGGAACCCCCGACGTCCCTGGAGGAATGCCGGCTGCGGCTGGCGCTGACACTGCCGGACCTTCGCGATCAACTGGCGTTGACGGGCAAATCGGACGCGCTCAAGGGGGGCCGGTCCAAGAACCGCCTCGAACGCGGCATGGCCGAACTCGACGCGCAGATCGGCACAAGGGCCGAAGAACTGCGACTGGAGGGCTGCCGAAAAGCGCTGCAAGCCGATCCCCAAAATGAACTTGTCCGGAACAAATGCGTCCAGTCGCTCATAAGCAGGGGCGAAACGGCCGCCGCGCTCGAAGAGGCAAAGATTCTGGCCGCCTCTTTTCCGCTCTCTTGGCAGGCCCACAATCTCCTCGCCCAGTTGTTTAACATGACGGGGGACAGGAAGCGGGCGATTGAGGAGACACGCCTGGTATTGGCATGGCGTCCTGATGACGCCGTCACATATTTGCTGTTGGGACAACTATTGTATGAGGAGAACCAGCCGGAAGCCGCGTTGGCCGCCTTCCGCACCTCATCCAGGCTGAGGCCCGACGCACAGGCGCAATTCGGAATTGCACGGGCGCTGCTCAAGCAGGGTGATTGCTCCGGAGCCGTCAAGGCGTACCACCGCAGCCTGGAATTGAAGTCCGGCGACCCGGCCATCTTCGGAAACTTCATTGCAGCGCTGTGCGATGCGGGCCGCCTGGCGGAAGTGAAGAAGGAAATGGAGCGCTGGAGGGCGGAGGGCCTGGAGATTCCCCAGAATGTGCAGGAGCGGTTGAAGGGCAAGCCCCTCCCCTCCACTTCATGAACACATGCGGGGAAGGAGCGCAATTCCGAGTTTCCGTTGCGTTGGTGGCCCAAGGAGAAGTGAAAACGGAGGAACCCCTGCGGGGAGCGCAGATGCCGGAATGACTGCCAACGCTGTGTTAAACTCTGCGGTCAGGACCCGTAAACAGTTCTTCTGAGGTCGTCCTTCTGACAGGAGAGACATTCGTTGCGCTTTTTGGCAAAGGTAAACAGCCCCCCCCCCGGAGCAATGCCGGTTGACAGGGTTGACGGGACAATAGCAGGCGGGCACGGCCGCCGCTGGAGGCTGTTTTTCGCCTGGGTGATTGTGCCGCCGGTGCTGCTTTGCATGGCGGAACTGGGTTTGCGGCTGGGCGGTGTTGGCACTTCCACACAACTGTTTCTTTCGCGGGGGCCGGAGGGGAACATGGTCTGGAAGACCAATAGAGCCTTTTTTCAGCAGTTTTACACATGGTCCTCCGGATGGGTACCCATCGAATTCTCCATGCCGAAAGCCAAGCCCCCGGACAGCTACCGCGTGTTCGTTTTCGGAAGTTCGGCGGCACAGGGCGTGCCCGCGCCGGACTACTCGTTTTGGAACATCCTGGGGACGATGCTCCGCGCCAACGGACACAAGGGAAGGACCGAAATCTACAACCTGGCCCTGGCCGGCGCCGACTCGCACGTCATGCGTGCCGCGGCAAAGGCCTGCGCGGCGCATCAGCCCGATCTATTCCTTGTTTACATGGGCAACAATGAATTGAACCCCTACGTGACGCAGGCCATGGTCTGGGATCGGCTCCCTCCCTGGCTGGCCCTGCGCCTGCTCCACGTGAGCATCGCGCTGAACGACTTGCGACTGGTTCAGATGCTGCAGCGCATCACCGGCGCGGCCAGTCCGGATCGTCCCCTCCCAAACCCGGAAGATATCCGGGAACCGGAGCGCGCCTACCGGTATTTCCAGGCCAACGTGAACGACATGTGCGCGTTTGCGAAGGAGGCGGGCGCCCAAGTGATTCTGTGCACTGTCGGAACCCGGTTGCGCGAATGGACACCGGGGGGAAGGCGCCCGGTCTTCCACGATGAAGAGGCGGCGCGGCAGTGGGAGGATGCCTTCAACGCAGGAAACACGCTGAGGGGGCAGGACCGGTTTCAGGATGCCCTGGCGGCATACACCCGCGCCGAGGCCATCGCCGACGGCCACGCCGAAGTTGCCTACGGAATCGCCTGCTGCCACTATGCGCTGGGCAATTACGCCGACGCGCGGGTATGGTTTGTCCGGGCGCGGGAAACGGAGGTAAAGCATTTCCGCGCCGGAGAGCGCATCAACGAGGTGCTTCGCGGAATCGCCGCCGCCCGTGCCGGTGACGGGGTCCGTCTGGCGGACTCGGCAAAATCACTTGCCGGGGCAAGTCCCCACGGCATCGAGGGCCCGGAGCTTTTCCTGGACCGCGTGCATCTCACCTTTGAGGGAAACTGGACCATTGCCGGGTCCGTTCTGGAAACACTGGCGCCGATGGTTCCCCGTTTTGCCGCCCAAGCCCTCCCGCCGTCCCTGGAGGAATGCCGGCAGCGGCTGGCGATGACGCCGCCCGATCTCCGGGACCAGTTGGCGCAGACGGCAAAATCGACTTCGTTCATGGAGGGCCCGGCCAAGAACACACTCGAACGCGCGGTGGCCGAACTCGATGCGCAGATCGGCACCCGGGGCGAAGAAATGCGGCTGGAGGGTTGCCGGCGGGCGCTGCAAATGGATCCCCAAAATGAGCTTGTCCGGACCAAGTATGTCCGGTTGCTCATGGGCTGGGGGGGCAGTGACAACGCGCTCGAACAGGCAAAGATACTTGCCGCCGATTTTCCGTACTCCTGCCAAGCCCGCCATCTTCTGGCCCGGTTGCTGGCCCAGTCAGGGGACAAAGCGCAGGCAGAAGAGGAAACACGCCTGGTGCTGGCCTGGAATCCCGATGATGCGGACGCAAACCTGGAATTGGGACAACTTCTGTACGACAGGAACCAGCCCGGAGCCGCCTTGTCCTGCTTTCGGGCCGCGTTCAGGCTGGGACCCGGTGCCCAGGCGCAAAGTGGAATTGCGCGCGCGCTGCTCAAGCAGGGCGACACAGCCGGCGCCGTCAAAGCATACCGCCGCAGCCTGGAAATGGCGCCGGGCGATCCTGCCGTATTCGAGGAATTCATCGCGGCGCTGTGCGACGCGCACCGCCAAACAGAAGCAAGAACAGAAATAGAGCGCTGGCGCGGAGCAGGCAGCGCGCGGGAGGGCACACTGGCCGTCCTCTATGAAAAGTCCGGCCAGACACAGGACGCGCTGCGCCTGCTGGAATCAAAGGTCGTTTCTTCGGCGGGAGATGCTGCCAGTTGTGCCATGCTGGAAGAGTTTCTCAAAAGGAACGCCGCCGTGATTCCGGCCCTGCCGGTATGGAAGGGGCTTGCCGAAAAGATCCCCTCCGCCCCCGTGGCGCTGGCCTACGAGCATGCTCTGGACGAGACGATCGCACGCTCTGAAGAAGCGGGACAAACGCAGGACGCGCTGCGTGTGCTCGAATCGAGGGTTGTTGCCTCCGAAGGAGACGCCGCAAGTTGCACGGCTCTGGAGGCGTTCCTCAAACGAAATGCCTCCATAATACCGGCCGAACCGGTGTGGAAGGGGCTTGCTGAAAAGGCGGCCTCCGCGGGCGTGTGGGCGGCCTACGAGCGGTCTCTGGACGAAAAGGATGTGGAAGGGCGCATGGGCGCGTTGCGCCAGGTGCTCCGGATTGCGCCGGACGATTCCAATTCCGCGTCCAATCTTCAGCGTCTTCTCAGGGATAAGGCCGAACGGCTGGAAGCCGCGGGCGATCTGACCGGTGCGGCGGACGCATGCCGCGAGGCAATTCCCCTCAATCCGCAAGACAATCAACCTGTCCTGGATTTGGGAAATGCCCTGTCCAAGAGCAACCCGGCCGATCGCCGCGACGCATGGGAAGCCGTCTGGAAGGACAATCCCGGCAATCCACTGGTGGCCGCGCTTTGCGGAACCGCCCGCGCGGCCGCAGGCGACCTTGCCGGGGCAATAGATGCCTTTGACGCCGCCCGGCGCATTGCGCCTGAAGAGTGGCACTACTGCGAGCTTGCCGCCGACGCGCTCGCCACCGCCGGTGCCTGGGACGACGCAGTCGCCGCTTATGAGCGCGCACTCACGCTCAATCCTGGCCTGGACTACCTGCATGTACGCCTGGATGCGGCCAGGAAAGGCGCGGCAGGCCGTCTCCATCCGCCGGAACCGGCTGCCGTAACGGCAAACTGAACACTCAGGAATCAGGGAAACCGCTCCCCGTGAGCACACTCGGCGCGGACTGCGGACCTGCGCCAAACGCCGCGGGGTAGACGCGAGGCGCAGCCGGGGACGCAGCGCGCTGCCGTCAGGGCTGCGGTGCGGCCACAGGTTCCCCCAGACGCGCAAGGTCCGTCGAAATGACGCCTTTCAGTTGATCGAACATGATCTGGGCCTTGTGCTGTATGCCGTTGGTGTGCATGTGCCAGTTGTCCGTAAAGGTCTCAAGACCGCCCTCAATCCCTTCCGAAACAGGAACATATATTGCCCCCTCCCTCTCGCAGAAGGAATGCGCCGCACTGTTGAATGCGGTGGCCGCGGACAGGTAATCGTCAAGTTGCACCCGAATGATCTGGTGAAGCCAGAAATGGCCGCGAAGCCAGGCGCGCTCCAGAGAAGAAATGTTGCAAATGTCCGGGAATGCGAAACTCGCGACGGCAAACCGTGCGCCTGCCTGCTTTGACCGTTCGCACAATTCCCGAAGGGACGGCATCAAGAACCGGTCAATTTCCTCCCGGTAGTCCGACTCGCCCGGCATGACGAGAGACCACAGCCAACGGCAGCGGCAGGCGAGGAATTGAGATTCGCACAAGGTTCCCATGACCCCGCGACGCCATGCCGTCCTTGCGGCGGTCCTCTTCAAGACATTGTCCATAAGCTCGCTGGCATCATTGACAAAGTTGTAGTGAATGACCAGATTGGGACTCAAGGCCAGGCATTCGGCGAACTTGGCGGTTTGACCGCGAATGGTTCCCCCGTCCACGCCGCAGTTCACAACTTCGATGGCGTCTGTTTGGAAATGCGCGCGCAGCAGTTGCTGGAGCGTCTTGGGATAGGTGAGATCATTCCGCGGCCCTTCCAGGGTTGTGGAGCCGCCGATGCAGACTATGCGGTATACGCCGCCAGGCTTGGGAACTGTGATTTCCTCATCGCGAAACCCCCGGCTGTTGGTCCAGAACTCCGAAGTTTGAAATTGGGGATAGGCGTCGCGCTCGTAGTAGTTGGCGCGATATCCGCCAAAAACGGCCTCCCACCGCCATGGCACCGCGACTGCGAAGACCAGGGGTTCAGCCCGCTTCCCTGCCTGTACCGGATGGAACATAAACCGAAAGCCTGCGTTGGGATAATCCGGCAGCGGGATCAGATAGTCAACGCTGGGCGCCTCACGGCCGATCATGTGCGGCAGGCGGGGACCGGGATTGCGCCACTCCCGGACCGCCAGTTCGAGCTTTGACAGGATGTCATGCCCGTATTCGGGATGCCCGTCCGATGAGATGGCCGAGATGTTCGCCGCTCCGGCAGTCTTTGCGGCCAGCAGCGCCGCCAGCTTCGATCCATCCGCCGAATATCGTTTCTTAACGTTGCCTTTCAGGTCACATTGGAAAATCACCCCTTCCCACTGCGCGGCGAGTCTGCCGAGTTCGGCCTCCGTCGGGTTGTCCAATGTGCCGAGCACCGGGTACTTTGCGGCG
>CAIXUF010000121.1 GCA_903922535.1 Candidatus Hydrogenedentota bacterium | reverse complement strand
TTTTTGCGATCTTTGTGCTCTTTTGCGGCAAAAATGCCTTCGCCCGGTTGCGGCATGTTCTTACAACCGCAGGACAGCCACGCCGAAGCGGCCGAGCGTGATGGTATCGCCTGTCTTTTTGCCGGAGAACAGTTCCGTCCTGCCCTTGGGTGTGCGCACCACCTGTTTCTCTTCCGTGTGGTTCATGAGGAACAGGAGTTTCCTGCCCTTTCCCTGGCGCAGGGAGACTTCCACGCCGGCCGGCGGGACCAGCGGCGGCTTGACCCGGGCCGAGGCCAGGATCTGTTTCACGTATTCATCGTAGAACCCGGGCTCCTGGATCACCGTGCCCAGGTAGTAGCCCATGCCTTTGCCATACCGGTTTCGCGTGACTGCGGCGAATTTTTCCATGTGCCACTGGCTGTAGCCGGCCAGTTTCTCCGCGGTCACCGGCGTGATCCAGTCCGCATATTTGGTGGCTGTGAAGGTTTTGCCCGACGCCCCGAAGCCGGTCACCGGGGTCGTATCCGGGAGCGCATCGTACTCCTCGATCGTGATGCCCAGTGCCTTGGAAAGAAGTCCGGGCAGCGTGCGCGCATGGCAGAGGTTGGTTTCGTCCTTCACGCCGGTGCGGCAGTCCGTGACCAGCACGCCGCCGTGTTTCACATACGCGTCCAGGCGCGCCGCCAGGTCATCCGGCAGCACATGCAGCTCCGGCGCGAACACGGCCTTGTAGCCCGAGAAATCGGCGGTTGCCGGCATCATGTCCACATTGACGCCGGCGCGGAGCAGGGCCTGGTGGTATTTCCGGAGCGCGTCCTGGTAGTTGTTGCCCGAAAATCCGGGCTGGATGCGCAGCGCCCACAGGCTGTCGTAGTCGTAGATCATGGCGACCTCGGCCTTGACGGTCGTGCCCTCGAGATGGGGAGCCAGCTTGTGGAACTGTTTCGCGATCCCCGCCGCCTCCTTGTAGCGGCGCAGCGGCCGGCCGTCGTGTCCGAGGAGTCCGTGCCAGTACTGTTCGCGGCCCGCGGTGCAGGTTCGCCAGCGGAACCAGACCAGTCCGTCTGCGCCGTGCGCGACCTGGTGGAAGGAAACCAGGCCCATTTCGCCGGGCCTCGGGTTGCGGCCGAAGGTTCCCCAGCCGCCCGGTCCGGCCGTCATTTCCATGATCCAGAAATTCTTGCGCTTGAGCCCGCGCATGAGGTCGCCGCCCATGGCGGCATCGTAGAGCATGCCCGGGTTGCCCCAGACGGGGTAGTTGTCCCAGCTTACGTGGTCCAGGTCCGCGGCGAGATCGAAGTAGTTCAGGTCCGGGAACAGGCCCATGAAATTATGGGTCGCGAAATGCTTCGGGCACACGTCGCGCAGGATCTTCACCTGGTCGCGCTGGAACCGGACGTTCAGCCAGGAGAAGTAGCGCTGGTAGTCCAGGCACTGGCTGGGGTTGTGGCTGTCGATTCCGACCGGGATGTGAATCTCGTCCCACCGGTGGTACAGGTGGCCCCAGAAGTGGGAGCCCCAGGCGCGGTTGAGCTCGTCGAGGGAGCCATATTTCTGGCGCAGCCAGTCCTGGAAATCCTGGCGGCAGGCCGGGCAGTGGCAGACGGGGCCGCCGAACTCGTTGTCGGTCTGCCAGCCGATGACATTCGGCGCATCCCGGAAGTGTTCCGCCATGGCGCGGGTGATGCGCTCCGAGAGCAGGCGGAAGGCGCCGCTTGCGAAGCAGTTGTTTTTGCGCACGCCCCAGACCTGGCGCTGGCCGTTGGATTCCATGGCGAGCGTTTCGGGATATTTGCGCGCGCACCAGGCCGGCATGACGGCCGTGGGCGTGCAAAGGATGGCGGAGACGCCCTGTTTGTCCAGGGTTTCCAGCGCCTCGTCGAACAGGGAGAAGTCGAACCGGCCCTCCTCGGGCTCCATGAAGACCCAGGCGAATTCCGCCATGCGGACCACGTTGAAGCCCGCCTGCTTCATCCATTTCGCATACTGGGTCCAGCGTTCCCTGGGCCAGTGTTCCGGATAATAGTCTGCGCCGATATACATGGGGGCTCCTTGTTTGCGGCTTACGCGATCCGCGTCCATCCTTCTCGTTGTGAGAAAGGCTGAAAAGCCTGCCCTTGTGCAGCAGCCAAGTCAACCTAGAAAGTTGGAAGGGGCAACCTGAAAAGGTAAGTAGGCTGTAGGCTGAAGGGATTGGAAGCAAACACGTTGCGCGCTTCTCTGTAATTTGCCTGAGCAGAACCCCTACAGGCCCAGATCCTGTTGAATCGGCACCGCTTTGTCCGGTTTGGTCTTCACCCGAATCGCTTCCACGAATTCGTCCGCTGTGGCCCGGGTGTAGCCGAGGAAGGCGGATTCCGGGTCATGCTCCTTGTGGCTTTTGATAGCCTGCTCCTTGTGGATATTGGCGTAGCAGTAGACGCACCCGTGGGGGCAGGTGTCGTAGCAGCCGATGTCCACACTTTCCGTGCATCCGCATTCTTTTCGCGTCGGCCGCTCGACCCCGTTCCAGTTCCCCTGGTAGTAGATGCGGGAAATCGCCTCCCCGTCCAGGCAGTGCGCTTTCCGGATCCGCTCATTGATCAGGATGTCGCCGCAGCAGGTGTACAGTCCGATGCCATGCCGCGCCGCGATATCGGCCAGCTTGTTGGCCAGTTTCTGGCGCTCGACAACCGGCGGATCGAATATTGGAAACCCATTCTCGCGTTCAAACTTCGCAAAATTGCGCTCCACCTTGCCATACCGTGCCGGGAAGCTGAAGGCGCACCGCGTGACGTGCCCTTCCAGCGTGGCCGCCATCGAAGCAAAACGCCCGATGTGGTATTCGGCCGGAGTTTGCTCCGAAACCACCACCGGATCGTACCGCCAGGTGATGTGATCCGGCGAAAACAGGGCGGACAAGGTCTTGAGGCTGTCGATTGCGTCGTCGGCAGGCACGAGGTTGCACTCAAATACCGATGGCAGTCCCGTGATGGTATAGTTCATGAAGCACGGCCACCCCTGCGCCTTCAATTTCTGCAACTGCGGCAGGAATGGACGATAGTTCTTGGACCAGAAGGCAAGGCAGAGCACGTCCTCACGACGAAGCGACACCAGGTAGCGCTGACCGCCAAACGGGTTCTCCCACCCGGCCACACCTGCCTCCAAGCGGCGCATGAACCAGTCGCCGTAGAA
>CAIXUF010000120.1 GCA_903922535.1 Candidatus Hydrogenedentota bacterium | reverse complement strand
CGCCGGCCGCGCGCGCGCTGGCGCGCCTGGGCGACCGGGAAATCATCCCGCGGCTGACGGCCATGCTGGATGAATCAAACGAGAAGAAGGGCCAGGCGGCGGTGTTCTCGCTGGTGCGGCTCGGGGGCGACGACATCCTGCAGCAAATGAAGACGAAACTGGGCGAAACCGAGGGAATAGTCAAGTTCCGGGTGGTGTCCATCCTTTATGAGATGAAGGAGCCCTCGGCCCTGGAAGAGCTGCGCAAGATATTCAAGGACTATCCCACGCTGGCCCCCGAGGCGGCGCTGACGCTGACGAAGAACGGCGACTGGGAGGCGACGGAGTTCCTGCGCAAGCGCCTGACGCGGCGCGAGGATCCGACGGATGCCAACCTCATCTACCGCGCGCAGACGGCGGCGGCGCTGTATGTGAACGGCGACCCGTCAACGCAGGCGGTGTTTCAGGAAATCCTGCGTTCCAACAGCGTGAAGGCGAAACAGCAGGTGTTCGATCTGTTCACCGACATCGGCAATGTGAAGCTGATCCCGATTCTTCAGATGAACATTGAGAATGTGGACAAGCGCATGTCGCTGGATGCCTGCGAGACGGTGGCCACGCTGGCGCTGCCGACGTTCCGCAAGCGCATTCTGGAAATGCGCGTCGAGGAATGACCGAACGGCTCCATGTGCTCGTGTCGGGCCGGGTCCAGGGCGTGGGCTTCCGGTGGGCCACGGAGGCCAAGGCGTTTGAACTGGGCCTGAACGGGTGGGTGCGCAACCTGCCCGACGGCCGGGTCGAGGCGGAGTTCGAGGGAACCCCGGCCGCGCTGGACGCCATGGAGACTTGGTGCTGGCAGGGCCCCCGCATGGCGCTGGTGGATTCGGTCAAGGCCGCGCGGGAGACCGGCGCGCCCAAATACGCTTTATTCTCCGTAACCGGTTGACCCGGCAACGCCTCTCCCCCGCCGCATAGGAACAATGACATGGCAGCAAGCTCCCGCGAACTCGTGTTGCAGACGCTGAGTTTTGAGGACCCGGCCCGGGCGCCACGCCAGTTGTGGTGGCTGCCCTGGGCGGAGATTCACCACCCCGCCGCACTGGCCGAGATTCGTGCGGCCTTTCCTCCGGACATTGAGGGCGCGCCGGGCTTTCTCCGCGAACCCGCCTTTGCCAAGGGCGACATCTGCGAGCCGGGCGTGTTCATCGACGACTGGGGCGCCGAGTTCATCAACATACAGCGCGGCGTGGTGGGTGAGGTAAAGCACCCGCTCATCCGCGACTGGACCGCGGACGTGGGAAAAGTGCATATCCCGCGCGAGTGGCTCAGCGTCGACACGGACCAGGTCAACAAGTTCTGCTCAGAGACGGACAAATTCATTATGGCCGGGTGCTGTCCGCGCCCCTTCGAGCAGATGCAGTTTCTTCGGGGCACGGCGGACTTCTACATGGATCTGCTCGTGCAGCCGCCGGAGATGGCGGCCTTTCTGAAAGTCATGCACGACTTTTTCTGCGAGCAGATGGAATTGTGGGCGAAGACCGACGTGGACGCGCTGATGTTCATGGACGACTGGGGCTCGCAGCAAAGCCTGCTCATCGATCCGGCCCTCTGGCGCGGCGTGTTCAAGCCGCTCTACCGCGACTACATTCAAATTGCCCACGGCACAGGCAA
This sequence comes from Candidatus Hydrogenedentota bacterium, assembly GCA_903922535.1. Next base: position 20,096 of record CAIXUF010000120.1, on the reverse strand, counting down.
AAAGATCTTCATGCACTCCGACGGGCACACGCTCGACATCTATCCGGACATGGTGGAACTGGGGCTGGACGCATTTAACACGCAGTTATTCTGCATAGGCGTGGAGAAGCTGGAGCCCTACGCCGGGAAGATCACCTTCTGGGGCGAGATTGACCGGCAGCACCTGCTTCCGGAAGGAAGCGAAGCGGACATACGGCAGGCCGTGGACAGGGTGCACAAGAGCCTCTGGAAGAACGGCGGATGCATCTCGCAATGCGAGTTCGGCGCAGGCGCAAAACCTGGGAACGTGCGCGAGGTGTTTGCGCATTGGGATCACCTAACCGTTCGATAAGCGGGCTGTTGCCACGCACTCCACCCCATGTGGGTTACTTGCCTTTCTCTTCCGTGGGCGTATCGTCGTTGCCGATCTGTTTCCGCTGTTTGGTCTCGATCTTCATGATGCTTTCGACGGTTGGCAGGTTTTCCGGCATGGTCCCGCCCAATTCCTCAATCGTCTGTCGCACCTTGGCGCCCACCTCGTGGTGCGTCCGGTTCGCGGCGTCTTTGCCTTTCACGCTGTCCCGGCGCAGTTTCTCCTCCGCTTGGGTGGCCCGGAACAGATTTGCCGCCACAGTTCCGTGCTGCCCATGTGGTCCAGAATCTTCTGGCTCTTCTTCAGCCCCTTTCGCCGGTGAATATCGTCCTGCTTCAGACCGTCGTAGAGCCCCATGTATCCGTGGTTCTGAAAAATGGCGTAGTCGATGGGCTCCACCACCCCGGCGTCCCTGGCGGCATCGGCCAGTTGGGCGTTGTGCCGCCGCATTTCTTCGCGCAGCAACAGGCGGCGCTCTTCCTCAACACTCTCGTCCTCCAGTTCCTGCCGCCGAGTCTGCACGGCAAAATAGGTTTGGCCTTGGGCCACAATCTCCTTTTTCAGGTCGGCGTTCTGAATAATGAGGTAGCAGGCGTAACGGGACAGCAAGGTGGTTTTGATTTCCCGTCCCGCACCGCTGCCGATGCCGACCATTTTGCTGACGTCAGCAAAATGGTCCGTGATAGGATAACCACTATTGAAACACGCCAGTTTTGCCTTCTCGATGACAGCCTCAAAGTTGCGGTACTGGGTGTATTCCAGAACCTCCGCCAGATCGCGGCTCTCCCAGTATTCGTTGTCTGACGCGTTGACGCGCTTGATCCGCTCGAACGGCGAAACATGCCCATTCGCGCCCTTCGTGATTCTCTTGTCCATGACAAACCCTCCTTATCGGCTTGAATCGCGACACAAACCGACAAATACACATTTCGTGTGATGGCCAACACCGTCATTTCCGGCCACGCTGTTCTTCTTCGTGTGCGCCTTGACCTCGATGAACGACACGTCGTGGAACACCACCTGGTTCTTTTCAACGGCACGTTTGTCGAATACCGCCGCCTGCATGTGCTTGGGCGCGATATCAATCCCCTTCCCAACCGGGAATCCGGGGTCTGGTCGCGCTCGTTCGTCGCACCCCGGATCGCGACCTTTCTCCCAGAAGCCTACTTCTTCGGCGGACACAGTTCAATCTGGAAACGGCAGTTGGGCTGGCCATGACAACATTCGGGTCACGGACTCTATGGACGTGAATGCGAATCAATTTCCGGTCAAGTCCATAGTGTCCACAGTGTCCATGACGCGAAACAAACTGAACCCCGCGAAGGCGCTTATCGTCCTCCGCGGGGCGTGAATCTTTTCTGTCGGCAATGTCCGCGCTTAGAAGGAAATCTTCATGCCGCCGTAGAAGTAGTCTGCATCGGCGCTGCCGGAACCGCCGTTGAACACCAAGCCGTTGTTGGTGGAGAAGTTGCCCTGCTTCAGGCCGTCGCCGACGAAGAGGTGGCTCCAGCCGAACTCGAAGGCGAGGTCCGGGCTGTACTGGTATTCATTGAAAATGAACAATTCCCAGCCGAGATCCTTGCTGTCCGGTTTGGTCAGGAACGTGAAGACGGGAACCAAGGGCCGGTCGAAGGCCGCGACGGACTCGTAATGGGTGACGGCAATGACGCTGTGGACCTTCTCGATGGGGGCAATGATGACGCCGAGGCGTGCCCACCACGCATTGGAGAGGTCGTTGGTCAGGTCGAGAAAGCCATTGCCAATCTCATTGGAGAAGAGACGGTTGAAACTGACGCTGGCGCGGGGCGAATAAAAGGGATTCAGCCAGTCGCAGAAGCTGATGTCGCGGTTGTCCTCGCCGCCGTAGTAGCGGCCGGACAGGAAGAAGCGGGGCTGGAACATTATGTCTGCGGTGTAGCCGAGGTCAACCTTGCCGCCCCAGACATCCCAATTGGCGTTGTCGTCGCCGAAGGTGAAGCCGACCCTGTCGGCGGGGCCGAACTGATAGGCCACTTCGGCGTCATAGTCAAAGCCGCAGCAGAACTTGCCCGCGGCGCGCAGGCCGGCGGTGTTCAGCATGGTGTCGCCCGCGCCGACGGTGTTGTCGCGCAGCAGCATCCAGTATGCGTCAAAGGTCTGGTTCTCGACGGCCTTGCAGGAGGCGTAGACCCCGTAGAAGTCCGTGTCGCCCTTGCCCCAGTTGCCTATGCTCTCGGCCAGCTTGGCGGCCCATGCATCGACCGTGAAGCTGTCGCCGGCGTAGGTGGCGCGGATGGCGTCAAAGGAGATGCCGGTCCAGAAGAACCCGAAGTCGCGCGGTCCGACAAGCCACTGGCTGCCGAAGGAAAGCTCCTGGCGGCCAACGCGCAGGCTGAGCGGGGTGCCCCACATCTTGTCGACATTGACATAGGCCTGGAACAGGTCAACATCGGCGGCGCCGCGGGTGTCAATGCCGGTCAGGTAGTTGGAGCGGAAGTTGGTGCCCCAATTGGAATAGTCGTCGAACTCGATGAAAGTGCTGACGTCGTTGGTGAAGTTGGCCTTCACGCCCAGACGGGTGCGCTGCTCGACGGCCGAATAGTCCGGCCCTTGCCGGTCCCATTTGTACGGGCTGACGACTGCCGGGGCGAAGGGTCCGCCAATCGGCCGGTCACCGGTAAACAGGGGTGAATAGCGAACCGCCGGCGGGGTCACCGACCAGTTCGTGATGTAATTGCCGCGAATGCGAAGCTGCCCGCTCACCTCGACATTTTGCAGTTCCGCAGTGGCGGACAGGGCGGCGAGGCACAATGCCAACGCCAATAAGGCCCAACTCTTCCGCTTCATAGACCGCTCCTTCTCTCCGCTTGAACACAATACCCGCCCCCGCGTCCGCACGTCCGCGGAGACTGGGTAGACCAAGGACATTATAAAGAATTCTGATAAAGTCTGCAACACAGGTAAAACCTCCTTCCCGGCGTTCCGTTCCCCTCGATCCCAAGTTGACCGGCGTGCCCGCAACCTCACACCAAACAGTGGGTTTCACGTCGCCGTCCTGCCTCAGCAGGACGGCGATCGGGTGCCGCACCCTTGTCGCAAGCCATCGGGCCCCAGACGTGAACCGCCCCTGCCGTATTTCCACGGCAGGGGCGGCATGTATGCACGGTGCGTTGCCGACAGCGACTAGGGCCGACGCCCCCGGATGGCCAGCAGACTGGTCAGAGCGAGGCCCATGAGGAACAAGTCCGCCAGACGCCCCTTGAGCCCGTCGATGGTGAAACTGGATTTCTTGCAGTTGCAGCCGGCGGTATTCAGCACCTGATTCAGCTCGTCCAGCGTGAGCTGTTTGTCGCCGTTGGCGTCCAGTTGCGCAAACTGTGCGTGGGTGAGTCCCGGCAGCGCCGCCAAGGCTTCGGCCTCGCTGAGGCCACCGCTGTGATCCGTGTCCGCGGCGTCAAAGTCATTAATCAGCGCCTGTGCAGCCACCTCGATGCTGGCTGGCGAAGTGGTTTCGCCCTCACCTTCACCCTCACTTTCACCCTCTGACGTCTTGGCCGTAAAGACTGCCCCCAAGACCTTGGGAGCGTCCACCACCAGCGCGGCCGGATTGGTGTTTCCGCCCAGCGCGCCGGTCCAGTTTGCAAACACATGGTCCGCGTCCGGAACTGCGGTCACGGTGACGGTTGTGCCCGCCGTGTAGCCGCCGGTCGGCTGCGCCGGATTCAGGGTGATATTCCCTCCCGTTGCAGAATCCACCGTCACGGCGTATGTGTTTGCCTTTACGGTGACTCTGCCGTCAACCGCCTGAATGTCACCATACCAGGAGAAGCTGTCGCCGAACTGGCCCTTGAGACCCACCGCATTAAGACGGACCGGCAGGACGGTTCCCGGCTGGGCGGTGGCGGGAATCGCAAAACGCAGCACCGCCACGGTCCCCGAGCCGACGGCAAGCGCCTGGGCGCGGCTCAGCGCCAGGCGCACATATCCGTTGCCCTTGTTGATCTCTTTGAGGAAATCACCGGTCAGGCTGCCCGGTTGGACATCATCCACCGCTATTCCGCCGAACGCCCAGAGGTAACTGACGGTCAGCTCTATGCCGCTCACCCCAGTGGTGTCGTTAATGGTGACCGGCACATCCACCACGCCGCCCGGGAAGCCTTCGGCCAGGCCGACGGTGGCCTGCCGCCGTGAATTCGCCTTAAATGGTGAATCCGTCAAGCCTGCGTCGCCGAAGGACCGTTTTGCGCCGGGCTGCGGCGGATTCAAAGGCAGGCCCACCGCAAGCCGCTGCATCATGATGGCGTCCGCGCTGTCAATCACACCGTCGCCGTTGAGATCGCCGGCATCCGTCTGGCAACCCTGCGGAACGACAAGCCCCGCGGCTATCTGCAGCGCGATGATGACATCCGCGCTGTCCACCGCGCCGTCACTGTTGAGATCCCCCTGTTTGCAGAGAGGCGAAACACAAAGCGTCCCCGTGTCGCTGTAGTCACACGGCATCAGGGCCGGAACCGCATCGTAGAACTTCACCACGGCATAGGAATTTGTTTCACACTGCGCCACCGGCGCCGATGCCTTCATTTTCGCGGTAAGATCAAACAGGTGGCCCTCGCCGACGAGTTGCTGGTCGCCGACGCCCGAAATGCGCACCCTTCCGGGTTCCGTGGCATTGACCGTAAAATTCACCGCCGCGGTGACCGCGGTCCGTTCGATCACGATGGACGCCGGATCAATGAGTGCCTGGTCATACCGGAAGTCAATGTCCAGACCGTTGGGCACAATCCCGTTGGCGTTCGTGATGTTGAACGGTATCCGGACGGCCTCACCCGGCTGGGCGGACACGTTCTGGAGCCACATGACAAGCGTTCCGTCGGTGCAAACCGACCCGGTCAGATCGCTCTCCATGCCACCGGCGGTCACGGCGGTGACTTTGTAACAATAGGCCTGCCCCACGGCTACCGGGTCCTCAAACCGCGTCGGTGTCACCGTCGTGCCGTTCACCTTCGTGAATGCGCCCCCGCTGCCGACGCCCCGGTAGACGTTGTATCCGGCAAGGTCCGGCTCCGCATTGGCGGACCATGTCAGCACCACACCGGCAACCCCCGCGCTGGCGCGCAGGTTCGCGGGAACGGCGGGCTTTTCAGCGGTGGGAACCGGACCCTTGCTGACCGTCAGGTCCACCGCCGTGTTGACCACAGCCTGCGCCCCGCCCACCGGACTCTGCGATATCACATTGCCGGACGGCACCGTCGCATGATAGGCCTGTGTCACCGTGCCTACCACAAGGCCCGCGCCGGCAATCGCCGATGCCGCGGCGGCCTGGACCATGCCGGCCACGTCGGGCACCGTCTTCAGTTCGCCAACCCCAACGGTAACGGCACCCGAGACAGTGTCGTAGTTGGCCGCGTCCGCCGGCGTGAAGGTCACCGCCGCCGAGTACGCCCCCTCTCCGGGCACGGTTGCAGGCGCATCAAACGCAAAGGCACCCGGCACCGAAGCCGCGCCGCCCGTCAGCGCTGAAGACGCAAGGGTCTGTCCGGGCGCAAGCGCGCCGGCTGAAGGCCATACTGAAACCCAGGGCGTCGCCCTGCGCACCGCGACCGACACCGTACCGGACGCGGTATTGTAGTTCGCCGCATCCACCGGCGTGAAGGCAACCGACGCCGCGTACGTCCCCGCGCCGGGCATGGTTTCCGGCGCGGTGAATGCAAATGTGCCCTGCACCGACGCGACACCGCCGCTCAGCACCGAGGACGCCAGCCTCTGGCCGTAGGTGAGCGCGCCGGCCGTTGGCCATGCAGAGACTGCCGGCATCCCTTTGCCCACCGCAACGTTGGCCGCGCCGCCGGCCACGCTCGTGTAATTCGCCGTGTCTGCGGGCCTGAAGGTGACCGCCGCCCTGTATGTGCCAATGCCGGGAATCCAGGAGGGCTGATCAAAGGAGAAGGCGCCGGTCACGGGAGCGGAACTGTACATCACGACCGCCCCGTGAAGTTGTTCAATCGCGGCAGCGACGGCTCCGCCGCTGAGTGTCGAGGACGACAGCGTCTGCCCATACGAAATGCCGCCCGCCACCGGCCACTCGGACACGCTCGGCCTTGCCCTGCTGACCGTCACCGGCACCGTGCCGGACACCGTAGTGTAATCTGAGGTGTCTGTCGGCGTGAAAACGACGGACGCACTGTAGGTCCCCGTGGCCGGCGAAATGGAATTGTCGGCGAACGCGAACTTGCCGGACACCGACGCCGCGCCGCCAGTCAGCGCGGAAGATGCCAGTACCTGGCCGTATCCCAGCACCGACGCCGCCGGCCAGGTGGAGACTGTGGGAGTGGCCTTGCCGACAACAACCGGAACCGTTCCCAGCACCGCCCCATAGTCCGTCGAGTCCGTGGGCGTGAAGATCACCGACGCGGAGTAGGTCCCGGCGCTGGGCGCGGTCGCGGGCGAAGCAAACCTGAACTTCCCATCCACCGAGGCCGCACCGCCCGTCAGCGTCGATCTTGAAAGCAACTGCCCATGGGTGATGGCACTGGCCACCGGCCACACGGACACGACCGGCGCGGCAACATTCACTGTAACCAGGACGGTGGCGGACAATGTGCTGTAATTGACCGTGTCCGCGGGCGTGAAGGCCACCTCCACGCTGTACGTTCCCACGGCGGGCATCATCAGGGGAGAAGTGAACGCAAAGGTCCCGTCCACCGAGGCCGTTCCTCCGCCCAGCGTCGAGGCTGCCAGCGTTTGGCCGTAGATAATTGCGCCGGCCGTGGGCCATGCGGAAACCGTCGGCGTGGCCATGTTTACCGTGACCGCCACCGCACCGGACATCGTGAGATAATCTGCCGTGTCCGTCGGCGTGAATGTCACCGCCGCGGTGTACGCGCCCGCGTTGGGCGCGGTTTCGGGCGCGTTGAAGGTGAATGTTCCCGTGACCGACGCCGCGCCGCCCGACAACCTCAAACTCGCCAACGCCTGCCCGTAGCTCATGGCGTCCACCGTCGGCCAGACGAAGATCACCGGTGTCGCCCTGCCCACCGCAACCGAAACCGTGCCGGTCACGGTTTTGTAGTCCGTCGTGTCCGACGGGGTGAACGTGATCGCAGCCGCATAGGTTCCCGCGCCCGGCGCGGTCATGGGATTGGCAAACGCAAAAGTTCCCGCCGCTGACGCCGTGCCGCCGCTCAGCGTCGAATACGTCAGTGTCTGACCGTAGATAACCGCGCCCGCCGTCGGCCATACGGAAATCACCGGCGTTGCCTTGTTCACGACAACCGGAACCACCCTGGCAACGGTGCCGCAGTTGGCCGTGTCCGACGGGGTGAATGTCACCGCCGCCGCATAGGTGCCCGCGCCGGGCATGGCGGAAGGTGTCGTGAACGCGAACATGCCCGCCACGGAGGCCGTGCCGCCGTTCAGCGTCGAATACGTCAGCGTCTGGCCGTATACAATCGACGTCGCCGTCGGCCATGCGCTAACCGTGGACGTTGCCTTGTTCACCGTGACAGAAACCGTGCCGGAGACCGTGCTGTAATCGGCTGCATCCGTCGGCGTGAACGTCACCGCAGCCGTGTACGCCCCCGCGACCGGCGCGGTGGCCGGCGCGTCGAACCCGAATTTGCCCGGCACCGACGCCGCACCGCCGCTCAAGGTGGATTTGGCCAGCGTTTGCCCGTAGCTTATGTCAGCCGCCTCGGGCCATGCGGAGACCGCCGGCATCGCCTTGCCCACCGCAACCGAAACCGCGCCGGTCACCGTGGCGTAATTCGCCGTGTCCTCGGGCGTGAAGGTCAGTTCAGCCGTGTACGTGCCCGCACCGGGTATGATCGAGGCCGTCGTGAACGCGAATTCGCCGTCGACCGACGCCGCGCCGCCCGAGAGCGCCGAATCCGCCAGCGTCTGCCCGTAGGTCAGCGGGCCCGCCGTCGGCCATTCCGCCACTTCCGGCATCGCCTTGTTCACCGCAACCGACGCCGTGCCGGAAACCGTGTTGTAGTCCGTCGTGTCCGCCGGTGTAAAGCTTAGCTCCGCTGTATACGCGCCCGCGTTGGGGGCGATTGAGGCTGTCGTGAAAGCGAAGGTGCCACTGACCGAAGCCGCGCCGCCCGACAACACGGCGTCTGCCAGGGTCTGGCCGTAAACAATCGCGCCGGCCGTCGGCCATGCGGAAACCAGCGGGGTTCCCTTGTTGACTGTGACCGAAATGGAACCGGCCACGGAGTTCTGGTTGGCCGTGTCCGCCGGGGTAAACGTCGCCGCCGCCGCATGCGTTCCCAGGACAGGCGCGGTGGTGGGCGCGTCGAACGCAAAGGTGCCGGACACCGACGCCGCGCCGCCCGACAACGTGACTTCCGCCAGCGTCTGCCCGTAGTCAATCTCATCCGCCGTGGGCCACGCGGAGACCATCGGCGTCGCCTTGCCCACCGCAACCGGAACCGTCCCCGTCACCATAGTGTAATTCGCCGTGTCCACCGGCGTGAACACCACCACCGCCGTGTAGGTCCCCGCCGCAGGCGCGGTCGCGCTGTCGGCGAACGCGAACGCGCCCGCCACCGACGCCGTGCCGCCCGCCAGCGTCGAGGACGCCAGCGTCTGACCATACGTTATCGCGCCCGCCGTCGGCCACGGGGCCACTTCCGGCGTCGCCTTGTGAACCGTGACGGAAACCGTGCCGGAGACCGTGTTGTAATCCGCCGTGTCCGTGGGAGTGAAGGTCACCGCCGCCGCATAGGTGCCCAAACCCGGCGCGGTGGTGGGCGCATCGAACGTGAACGCGCCGTCGACCGACGCCGTGCCGCCGCTCACGGCCGAGTCCGCAAACGTCTGCCCGTAGGAAATCTCGCTTGCCGTGGGCCACACAGAAATCGTGGGCGTTGCCTTGTTGACCGCAACAGAAACCGTGCCGGAGACCGTGTTGTAATCCGCGGCGTCCGCAGGCGTGAAGGTCACCGCCGCCGTGTAGGTGCCTGCGCCCGGCACCGTGGCGGGCGCATCGCATGCAAACGCGCCGTCCACCGACGCTGAGCCGCCCGACAATCCGGCGTCCGCCAGCGTTTGCCCGTAGGTCAGCGAAATCGTCGTGGGCCACTCCGACACCTCCGGCGTCGCCTTACTCACCGCAACCGGAACCGGGCCGGAGACAGTGTTGTAGTTGGCCGTGTCCGTCGGCGTGAAGGTCACCGCCGCCGGATAGGTTCCGGCGCCGGGCTGGGTTGAGGGCGCCGTGAACGCAAAGGTTCCATCCACCGACGCCGCGCCGGGGCTCAGTGTCGAATCCGCCAGCGTCTGCCCGTAGGTCAGCCCGCCCGCCGTGGGCCACGCGGAGATGGCTGGCGTTGCCTTGTCCACCACAACTGAAATGGCCGCGTTCACCGCGTTGTAATCCGCCGTGTCTGCCGGCGTAAAGGTGACCGACGCCGCGTAGGGGCCCGCGTTCGGGGCGGTGGCAGGCGCATCGAGCGAGAAGGTTCCCGCCACCGATGCCATGCCGCCGGTCAGCGTCAATGCCGCCAGCGTCTGTCCGTAAGTGAGTGTGCCCACCGTCGGCCATGCGGAAATGGCCGGCGTCGCCTTGTCAACAAGCACCGAAACCGTGCTGGGAACGGTGTTGTAGTCCGCCGTATCCGCCGGGGTAAAGGCAATCGACGCCGTGTAGGTGCCCGCGCCCGGTGCGGTTGAAGGGGACACAAACGCAAAGGTTCCCGCCACCGACGCGGTGCCGCCGTCCAGCGTGGAATTCGCCAGCGTCTGCCCGTAGGTCAGCGCCGCGGCCGTCGGCCATGGGGAAATCACCGGGGTTGCCTTGGCCACCGCAACCGAAACAATGCTGGAGACCACATTGTAATTGCCGGTATCGGCCGGCGTGAACGTCACCGACGCCGGATAGGCCCCCGCACCGGGTGCGGTTGAAGGCGCCGCAAACGCAAAGATTCCGTCCACCAACGCCGTGCCGCCGCTCAGCGCCGAATCCGCCAGCGTCTGCCCATAGACCAGCGCGCCCGCCGTCGGCCATGCCGAAATTGTGGGTGTCGCCTTGCTGACCGCAACCGCAACCGTGCCGGCCACCGTGTTGTAATTCGCCGAGTTCGCCGGCGTGAAGGTCACCGACGCCGTATAGGAGCCCGCAACGGGTGCGGTGGAGGGCGTGTCGAACGCGAAGGTTCCGGCCACGGACGCCGTGCCGCCGCTTAGTGTGGAATTCGCAAGCGTCTGCCCGTAGATAAGCGCGCTGGCCGTGGGCCAGGCCGAAATCGTCGGCGTCGCCTTGTTCACCGTAACCTGAACCGTGCCGGAAACCGTGTTGTAATCCGCCGTGTCCGTCGGTGTGAAGGTCACCGCCGCCGTGTACGTGCCCGCGCTGGGTGCGGTCGAAGGGGATACGAATGCAAAGACTCCCGCCGCAGACGCCGTGCCGCCGCTTAGCGTCGAAGACGCCAGCGTTTGCCCATAGGTAATTGCGCCCGCAGCCGGCCATGGGGAAATGACCGGCGTCGCCTTGCTCACTGCAACTGAAACCGAGCCGGAAACCGTGTTGTAGTCCGTGGTGTCGGTCGGCGTGAAGGTTAACGCCGCGGTATACGTGCCCGCGCCCGGAACGGTCGAGGGTGCGACGAAGGCAAAAGTCCCCGCCACAGACGCAGTACCGCCGCTCAGCGCTGAAGACGAAAGCGCCTGTCCGTAAGTCAGGCCGGTTGCGGTAGGCCATGCTGAAATGGCCGGTGTCGCCTTGTTGACCGTCACTGACACCGTGTTGGATACCGTGTTGTAGTCCGTGGTGTCTGTCGGCGTGAAGGTAATCGACGCGGTATAGGCACCCGTGGCGGGTGCAGCGGAAGGCGCATCGAAGACAAACTTTCCGGGTACGGAGGCTGTGCCGCCTGACAGCGCCGAGGACGCCAAGGTCTGGCCGTAGATGATTGCGCTTGCGGTTGGCCATGTGGAAACGGTGGGGGTGACCTTGTTTACAGTCACCGAAACCACCCCGGCCACCGTGGTGTAGAGCGTGGTGTTGGTCGGCGTGAACGTGACCGGCGCGACGAAGGTACCCGCTTCCGGCACCGTCGCCGGCGCGGCGAACGTAAACGCGCCGTCCACCGACGGAACGGCGCCGCTCAATGCGGAGGCCGACAGCATCTGTCCATAATGGATGCTGCTGGCCGTCGGCCAGACACTGACCGTGGGTATCGTCTTGGTGGTGGTCGTGACTGTAATGAAGTTCGTCTTGGTGTTGACGTTCGTGCCCGCGCTCCCGGTCACGGTAAGGATGACCGTGTACGAGCCTGCGTTCGTGTAGGTGTGCGTCGGGTTCTCATCGGTGCCCGTGGTGCCGTCGCCGAAGTCCCACGACCACCCCGTAAGCCAGCCGCTCCCGCCGGAGGAGCGATCCACGAACTCCACTGTCAACGGCGCCGCGCCGCTTGTGGCCGAAACGCCAAAGGCCGCCGCCGGCGTGCCGGTGTATTCGTAGGCACCCATGTCCGGCTTGGTTCCCCGCGTGGTGCCCAGAAGGTCTGTTGTGACCGCGCTGTCCGCAAGGGCGGCATCAATGCATGCTGATCCGCCAATCAACCGGCAGTCACCATCCGCCGGATCCACGAAAAGGGGATTCGAGGTGATATTGTTCGTGCCGGACCAGCCGTATTGGATGCACGAGTAGATTACTGTGGATGCGGTGGATGTATCGTAAATTTCATTGCCGGAATAGACATAGCCGGTGTCTTCCCAGAGGATTCCGCTGGTCACCCTTGAGGAGGAACTGCCATCGTTGTAGATAGCGCCGCCGTTGCCGCCATACAACGCTTGGTTCGCGGAAAAGGTGCAGTTTTTCAGTGTAGGCGTGGAGGAGGCATTGTAAAGCCCGCCACCGTTGTAACAGGAATTATTCAAGGCAAAGACACAATTTATTAATGTCGAAGATCCGCCGCCAAGGTACATCCCACCACCACCGATTGAGGTGGAAGTGGCGGTGTTTTGAAGAATATTGCACGCACTTGCGGTGATTTGCGCAGTACTGTAGATGCCGCCGCCGTTCGTTGAGGTGTTTAGCGTGAACGCGCAGCCCGTTATGCTGGGGGAACCGGTGGAATAGAGTCCACCGCCAGAGCCGCTGGTGGTATTCCCCGTGAAGGTGCAGAGGGTTATCGTAGGCGAACCGGTGAAACAGACTCCGCCGCCGGAGGAGGTGGCCGTGTTTCCAGTGAAATCGCAACTCGACATGGAAGGCGAACCAGAAGAGTAGATTCCGCCGCCGGAGGAGGTGGCCGTGTTTCCGGTGAAAGTGCAACTCGTTATGGAAGGCGAGCCGGATGAGTATATCCCACCGCCACCGTAGGACCCGCTGGCCGTGTTCCCGGTGAACGTGCAACCCGTTATGGTCGGCGAGCCGGATAAGGAAACTCCACCGCCGCCACCATTGGCCGGGTTCTTATTCGTGCTAAACACGCAGTTACTTATCAACGAACTGCTGTTACAATTCAAACAGCAGATTCCAGCGCCTCCAGAAGATCCGCCGGCTGAGTTTCCAGTAAAGGTGCAGTTGCGCACTGACAATGAAGCAGATGTGGAATAGACTCCCCCTCCTCCGCTGTGGTAGTAGCCGTTGACGGTCGTGTTTCCGGCAAATGTGCAGTGAGTTACCGATAATGGGGCCGAAGACCAAATGCCGCCGCCATCACATTCGTTTCCTCCAGTTGCCGTGTTTCCTGTAAACGTGCAGTCGGTTACCGACAATGAGGCGGACGCAGAGATTCCGCCGCCACCCCCGCCGTTGCCGCCGACAGCCGCGTTCCCCGAGAATGTGCAACCGGTCAAAGAGAGCGGGGCTAAGGTGTAAATGCCGCCACCGAAAGCGGACGATGTGTTCGCGGTAAACGTACAGTTGGTCACCGTCGGTAAAGATGAGCTGTCGTTGTACATGCCGCCGCCATTTCCCGTCGCGGTGTTCTTGCTAAAGACGCAGTTTCCGATTGTAGGCGAAGCGTTTGCGTTATACATGCCGCCATAGGTTCCGGAACCGTTTTGGAGAGTGAAGCCGTCGATAGTCGCGCCGGTAATACCCTTGACGCAATAGCGGCCCTTTTGCCCGTCTATGACGGTCAGATTGGCAACCCAATCACGACTGGCGCGGTCGGTTTCCGTTCCGGCAAAGCCGCCGTAAAGGTCCACGCCTGCGATCATGGTCACCACAGGCGAAGCTGTGCTGACATAGGTGCCTGCTGCCACCCATATCTCCCCGCCGCCCGCCGCAGCAGCGTAATTCACCACGGTTTGAATCGAACCGCCAGCATTGGCCCATGAAGTGCCGTCACCTGTCTTGCCGCTCTTCACGAACCACACCGCCGCATCCGCTTGGGCGGCGAACACCCCCATCGCCAAAACGGCAATCAGCAGGACGGCCATTGGGACTCGTGCGTGGTTCTTGCCGTTCTTGCCTACGCTGCCAGTTCCGTACATCATCGCGAATTCTCCCTCTTGTGCCTGCAACTCTTCGCCCGATTACCCAAAACACAATCGTTATTATCGTAAATCAGGCAGTTGAAAACCGGGCATTCCGCCATAAGTGGCAAAAGAGAAAGGACTTGAAGGATGGAAAGAGCAAAGTCAGCGTTCGCCGAAAAGGCGAATGTTGATAATATTATCCTCGTTCCTTAAGTCGTCTTGGTCCCCTTCTTTTGAGAAGAATGTACAGCATCAACTCCCGTTTATCACTAAAGACAAGTAATACTCCTCTCGCGTCGCCCATGTCAAATGGGCAGAGAAAGAGGGTGGTTCAACCACTTATCAGCGTCGAAATCGGGTTTGGCACCCCTTCAGTGGGCCTTCCTGGTGGGTCTCCTTGCCCAGTGTTGCAACAGGGGCTGAAACAGTCCGGGGACAAGACAGGACAGCCCAGAAAACGCACCCGTAAGAGCGCGAAAGAAAGAGGCTGGAAGCCTCTTCCACTTTGTCCGCTGTTTGGCGTATGCCGGCGAACTGTCGTACACTGGCGGGAACCCAATGGGAGGTCTGTTTCATGAAGAAAGCTGTGATGCTGGTTATGGGCTGCTGCGTGGTTGCCGGTCAGGCTTGGAGCGCGACACTGTATGTGTCAAAGCTCGGGGACAATTCGGACGGTTCGACCTGGGCAAAGGCGTTCAATACCATCCAGAAAGCACTGGACGCCGTGCCGGATGACAAGGGGGGGCACCGGATTGCCATCCGTCCGGACACCTACATGGAGGCGAATCTGTACCCGGCCCAGAAGGGCGCGGCGGGGGCATACAACGAACTGGTGGGCGACTTTGACGGCGCGCTGGGATCAGGCGCGTCGGGCTGGGCGGTTATGGACTGCGGTGACGTTGAGAAGGGCATGAAGAGTTACGACTGGTGGGGCAACATCCGCTCGTACAGCAAGGGCTGGTCCAAAGAGCACACGGACGAGACCTTCTCGGCCATCGGCTGGGACCGGTGGAAGCTGCGGCGGCTGTATGCCACCGGCGGCGACGGCGGCATCTTCTTCGACACGACAGACAAGGTGGAACCGTTCACCGTGGTGGTGGAGGACTGCTTCTCCATCGGCCGCGCCTTTGGCGGGGGCGTGGGCAACTGCCTGTCGCGGCCGGACGAGCCTATCACCTACCGCCGCTGCCACCTGTGGGCGCTGGACTGGTGGGGCGACACGTCGGGCGCCTATGTGCGCATTGAGAACCAGGTCATGCCCGACCGGCCCGATGTGCTGTTTGAGGACTGCGTGATGGTGGGGCCGCAGTGCTCGCTCAAGGGCGGCAATTACGGGTTCAAGACCTACACGCGCGCGCTGGCGCGGCGCTGCCGGTTGATCACGCTCAACTTCTCGCAGCCGGTGGGCACGCCGACGGACGGCATCGTGCAGAGCGTTCAGGCGGGCAGGCATTTCGCCGTGGATTTCGAGGACTGCACGCTGATGGGTTACAAGGTGTTCGGCGTGAAGGTGGACAAGGACACGGTGGGCGACCTGAAATACACCACCAAGGGCGACTGCAAGGCCTATGTGCAGTTCCAGCAGGAAATACCCGCGGGCTTCCTGCGGCTCGACCATTGGCCTGTGGAGATCTTCGCGATGCTGGCGCCGCCCAAACCGGCGGACCTGCGGCCCGCGCTGGTGAAGCAGGGGCTGGTCCGCAAGGACATGTGCGAGGTGACGCCCGTGGTGTGGCAGGGAAAGCTGTGCCTCATGGCCTGTGTGCGCCCGGCCAGCGGCGGGACGTCGCAGGACTATTACCTCACGCTGACCGATGTGGAATCGGGCGCGGAACTGGCGCGTTTCGGGCAGGGCCACAGCCTTGGCTGCGCGATCGTGCATGACAACACGCTGTATGCGTTTGCGACCCGCTTCGAAAACAACGACTGGAACGATGTGACCCTGTTCAAGTCATCGGACCTGAAACAGTGGGAATCGAAGGTGGTCATCAAACAGGAGAAGACCGAGCACCTGTTTAACTCGTCTGTGTGCGCGGGGCCGGACGGTTTTGTGATGGCCTATGAGACCAACGCCCCGGAATGGCCGGCGTTCACGGCGAAATTCGCCCGGTCCAAGGACCTGGAGAACTGGACCAAGGAGGACGGCGCGATTCTGGGGTCGGACCGCTATGTGGCCTGCCCGTGCATCCGCTATGCCGGCGGGTATTACTATGTGCTCTACACAGAGCACCGCACGCCGCGCTGGTTCTTCCAGGTTTATGCGGCCCGGTCGAAAGACCTGAAGACATGGGAATTGAGCGGGGCCAATCCGGTGGTCACGCCGGACGAGGCGGATGACGGCATCAACGCCTCAGACCTGGACATGGCGGAGTTCAACGGCAAGACCCACGTGTACTACGCCGTGGGCGACCAGCGCACCTGGATGAACATCAAACGGTCCGTATACGACGGCCCGATGGCGCAGTTTCTGGCCGCCTGGTTCACCACGCCCGGCGTGCCGACAAAATAGGCAGCGCATTTGTCATCCTGAACGAAACGCAGTGAAGTGAAGGATCTTGTCCATGTGTCCGCGCCCCGATGGGAACAAGATCCCTCACTGCGTTGCACTTCGTTCGGGATGACAAGGTGCGTTCGGGATGACAAGGTGCGACTGAGGAGAGGAAAACTGGCACTTTCCGCCACCACCGGCCTAGAATATCCCGAGGGTTGATCCCGCCAATCGAGAGGGATGTCGCGTTGCGAAGAATCCACTGCTACAGCGTCTACATCATGACCAACTGGAACAACAAAGTCATGTACACGGGAGTAACAGGCGACTTGGAGCGGCGTGTATACCAGCACAAACACAAGGTCTTTGAGGGGTTCACCAAGAAATACAACGTCTGCAAACTCGTCTACTATGACTCCATGCCAGATGTCCACGCGGCCATCGCCCGGGAAAAGGAAATCAAGGGTTGGCGCCGTTCAAAGAAGGATGCGCTCGTCGAGGCAATGAATCCAAAATGGGAGGACCTAAGTTTGGAGTGGGAAGAGAATTACGCGCCACGCACCGAATAACCGCGCTTTTGTCATCCTGAACGAAGCGCAGCGAAGTGAAGGATCTTCTTCGCGCACAAACACCCTCGCGAGAACAAGATCCCTCACTGCGTTGCACTTCGTTCGGGATGACAAGGTGCGTTTGGGATGACAAGCTGAATTCGGGATGACGCGCATTTGTCATCCTGAACGAAACGCAGTGAAGTGAAGGATCTTTTCTCCGCGCACAAACGCCCTCGCGAGGACAAGATCCCTCACTGCGTTACACTTCGTTCGGGATGACAAGGTGCGTTTGGGATGACAAAGGCCACCGTCTCAGCGCGCCCCGCACCTCGTCCCGTCCAGCAAGCGCCTGGCTTCCGCGGCCCCATTGTGGCGGCGTCCTGTTACGCCTTCTTCACGCGCGGGCCTTTGGGCGTGTCCTCAATGACCCATCCGGCGGCGAGCGCCTCGTCGCGCAGACGGTCGGATTCGGCGAAATTGCGCTCGCGGCGGGCCTGCTGACGGGCCACAATCATCTCCATGACCCCGGCGGGCGCCTCGTCGTCCACACCGGGTCGGAAGATGCCCGTCACCGAGTCCAACTGGTCAAGCAGGGCAAGCGCATTGGCCGCGCCGACGGTGCTCACGTGCCCCCCCATCAGTTCCCTGTTCACATCCCGGACGAAATTGAACACGGCGCGCAGCGCGCCGGAAATGTTGAGGTCGTTGTCCATCTCCAACTCAAACTCGGCGCCGCATTTCTCGCAAAGATCGGAGAGGTCCGAGCCATCCCCTTTCACGTGGGCAAGGCTGAGTCGGAAGTCGCGGATGCGGCTGATCGCGCGCCCGGCGGCGTCCAGGACTTCAAAGGAAAAGTTGTTGGGCTGGCGGTAGTGGGTGGAAATCAGCGCCCATCGGAGGACAAGCGGATCATTGCCCCGGGCGAGCAGATCGCGCAGGGTGTAGAAATTGCCCAGCGATTTGGACATTTTGCGCCCCTCGACCACCAGGTGCGCGCAGTGAAGCCAGTAGTTGACGAAGGCCCCGCCCGTGGCGCACTTGGACTGCGCAAGCTCGTTCTCGTGGTGCGGGAAGATGTTGTCCACGCCGCCGCAGTGTATGTCAAAATGCGGCCCGAGATGCTTGTTGCTCATGGCGCTGCACTCGATGTGCCAGCCCGGGCGGCCCTTGCCCAGTTCGGTTTCCCAGTACACGTCGCCGTCGTTCTCGTCCCAGGCCTTCCACAGGGCGAAGTCGCGCGCGTTGTCCGACTCGTATTCATCGGCGTCCACGCGCCCGCTGGCGCCGGCCTGAAGCTGGCTGAGGTTCATGTGGCTCAGGCTGCCGTAGTCGGGAAAGCTGCTGATCTTGAAGTAGACGCTGCCCCTGACCTCGTAGGTGTGGCCCCTGTCGCGCAGCGCCTTGATCATTTCCACCATTTCGGGAATGTAGTCGGTGGCCGCGGGGTACAGATGGGCGGGCTTTATCCTCAGCGTGCGCACATCTTCGAAGAAGGCGGCCGCATACTTGCCGGTAACGTCCTTGAGGGATTGTCCCGTTTCGAGGCAGGACTTGATGATCTTGTCCTCCACGTCGGTAAGGTTCATAACATGAAACACGTCAAAGCCCTTGTATTCAAGATAGCGCCGCAGGAGATCCTCGAAGACGTAGGCGCGGAAATTGCCAATGTGGGCGAAGTTGTAGATGGTCGGGCCGCAGGTGTAAAGGCCGACCTTGCCTTCAGTAATCGGTTTAAACGCTTCAAGGGTGCGGGAAAGCGTGTTAAAGAATGCCAGAGCCATGTTTCAAACCTCCGTGCGGTGCATGCCGCAGCGGAAGGCTGCGGGATGTCAATAGATTACCATAGCGCCGCCCGGAAACGAGAACTGCCGGGCACCGCGGGAAAAAGCTGACTTTTGGCCCCGGTTTTGTGTATACTACGCGCCCTTTGGCAGTAGAGCCCTGTCCACCAACGGTTTGGCGGGCGCGGGTGTCCCTGCCGGACGCCGTTTTTTGCGGCGAAGGAACGCAGTTGTGGCAGACTTTGCAGAGCGCACCTCGAAGGCACTGGTGGAATCGGGCACCGAACTGGCCCCGAAGTTCGATGCCGACGGGTTGATCCCCGCCGTGGCGACCGACCATGTGACCGGCGAGGTGCTGATGCTGGCCTACATGAACGCCGAGGCGCTGACGAAGACGATGGAGTTGGGAGAAGCCGTCTACTGGAGCCGCAGCCGCCAGGAAATGTGGCACAAAGGCGCGACGAGCGGGCTGGTGCAGAAGGTGCATGAAATCCGCATCGACTGCGATCAGGACGCCATCTGGCTGCGCGTAGAGGCGGTCGGCGGGGCCTCGTGCCACACGGGCTACCGTTCGTGCTTCTACCGCGCGCTGCCCGTGGGCGACGCGGCAAAAGACAGCTACACGCTGACGTTTATGGAAAAAGAGAAAGCCTTTGATCCCGAAAAGGTCTACGGCAAGAAATAACCGATTAACAACGCGACCGCAAAGCGACAGGAGAATTTGTCATGGCAGCCAAGGGAAACCGCGAGAACATCATTCTGGACTGCACGGAAGCGCCCGGCACGTCCCGGTACACGACTTCCAAGAACAAGCGCAACCACCCGGAACGGCTTGAGATAAAGAAGTACAATCCGACCCTGCGCAAGCACACGATCCACAAAGAGAAGAAGTAGTCCCCTCTCCCCCATCGTCGGCCATCACCGGAACGGCACTCTGTGGAGTGCCGTTCCGGTGTTTTTTTTCTTGCCTCCCGCGGCACTTCCTTAAACCGAATTCCCGTCAAGTCTGTGATAAACCTCCGCGCCGGACATGGGCACGATCTTAGGCAAGGGTGCATTCCATGGGAACGATGCAGCGCTGCCCCCCCATCCGCCGCCCGATTTCCTTTTCACTTGCGCATTCAAAGAAGAGTTCAACCGCCTCTTTGAGCATCAGACGCGCCTCCTCAACGGTATGGCCCTCGCTGGCTATGTCCAGCTCGGGACAAAGCGCGACATATCCGTCCCCCTCCTGTTCTATCACTGCCGTGAAATAAACTGTTCTCATGGGGATCTCCCTATTCCGCAAGATGCGTCCGTTAAAGGAAACGCGTCTCCCTGCGGGGGCCGTATTCTTCTCGCTCAGTAATAATTATACCCCGCCCGTCAACCCCGGACAACGCCATGCCACAAAGGATTTGTCTTCGAAACCGTCTCTGGGTATAGACTGTCCACCTTTTTGTGAATTGAGTGATCGAACAAGACGGGATTTGTGCATGACGACGCATGTGGTTACGGGAGCGTTTGGGTAT
>CAIXUF010000119.1 GCA_903922535.1 Candidatus Hydrogenedentota bacterium | reverse complement strand
CGGTCAGCGCCACGGCGGAGCCGGGTTCCACCTGCGTGCCCGCCGTGGGCGACTGGCTGATGACAGAGTCAACGGCCACGGTCGCGCTGTACGCCTGTGTGACGGCGCCCACCGTGAGACCCGCGCCGGCGATGGCCGTGGATGCCGCCGACTGGGTCTGGCCCGTAACGTCGGGCACAGTCGAAGGCTGCGGGCCCAGGGACAGGGTCAGTTCCACGGCGGAGCCGGGACTTGCCGACGCGCCGGACAGGGGCAACTGGCTGATGACGGAGCCGGCGGCCACTGTCGCACTGTACGCCAGCGTGATATCGCCCACCATGAGGCCCGCGCCGGTGATGACCGTGGATGCCGCCGACTGGGTCTGGCCTGTCACGTCGGGCACGGTCACGGGCTGCAGTCCCTGCGACACGTTCAGGTTCACCGCCGAGCCCGGCGCGACGCCCGTGCCCGCCGTGGGATTTTGGGCGATTACCTGCCCCGCGGGGACTGTGGCGCTGTACACCTGCGCCACGGCGCCGATCGCGAGCAGCGCGTTGGAAATGGCCGCGGTCGCGGCCAACTGCGTCATGCCCACCACGTCGGGAACCGTGATGAGCTGCGGACCTTTGGATATGGTCAGGGCCACGGCAGAACCGGGGGTGAGCAGCGTGCCCGGAATGGGCGATTGCCCGATGACGGATCCGACGGCCACCGTCGTGCTGTACGCCTGCGTGACGGTGCCCAAGGCGAGCCCCGCCCCGGAGATCGACGCGGAAGCTTGTGTTTGTGTCAAACCTGCCACGTTGGGCACGGTTGCGGGCCTCGGACCCGCGGAGACGGTCAGCGTCACGACGGAGCCTGCGTTGACCGCCGCACCCGCCACGGGCGACTGGCTGACGATCGAACCGGCGGCCACTGACGCGCTGTACGTCTGCGTGACGGCGCTCACCGTGAGTCCCACGGCAACGATGGTCGCGCCGGCCACCGCCTGCGTCTGACCGACCACATTGGGCACGATCACGGGCTCAGGCTGCGGGCCGCCCGAAACGGCCAACGCCACAGTGGAGCCGGCGTTTACCAGCGTGCCGGCCATGGGCGTCTGGCTGACGACGGAGCCGAGGGCCACCGTCGCGCTGTATACCTGTGTGACG
Source organism: Candidatus Hydrogenedentota bacterium (assembly GCA_903922535.1). The sequence continues at coordinate 2,801 of CAIXUF010000119.1, read as the reverse complement.
GCGCCCACCACGAGCCCCATGCCGGTGATGGCGGTGGTTGCCGCCGCCTGCGTCATGCCCGCGACGTCCGGAACGGCCAGGGGCTGCGGCCCCGCGGAGACGGTCAGCGCAACGGCGGAGCCGGGGCTTGCCAACGATCCCGCCCCAGGGGACTGGCTGATGACGGAACCGACGGCCACCGTCGCGTTGTACGCCTGGGTGACGGTGCCGACTGTCAGACCCGCACCAGTGATGGACGCGCCCGCCGCCGCCTGCGTCATGCCTGCGACGTCCGGAACGGCCAGGGGCTGCGGGCCCGCGGAGACGGACAGCCCACCGGCGGAGCCGGGGCTGACCAAGGTGCCGGGCGTGGGTGCCTGGTTGATGACCGAACCGGCGGCCACCGTCGCGCTGTACGCTTGTGTGACGGTGCCGACCGTCAGACCCGCGCCGGTGATGGCTGCGGATGCCGCCGCCTGCGTCTGGTTCGCCACATCGGGCACGTTTACGGGCTGCGGACCTTTGGAAACGGTGAGCGCCACGGCGGAGCCGGGATTTGCCGACGTGCCGGAGGCGGGTGTTTGGCCGATGATGAGACCGGCAACCACTGTGGAACTGTACACCTGCGTGATGGCGCCGACCGAGAACCCCGCGCCGGTGATGGCCGCGCCCGCCGCCGGCTGCGTCAGTCCGGTCACGTCGGGTACGGGCGGCGGACCCGCTGAGACGGTCAGCGCCACCACGGAGCCGGGGCTGACCAAGGTGCCGGGCGTGGGTGCCTGGCTGATGACCGAGCCGGGGGCGACGGTCGCACTGTAGGCCTGTGTGACGACGCCCACCCCGAGCCCCGCGCCGATGATGACCGCGGATGCCGCCGCCTGCGTCTGGCCCGCCACATCGGGAACAGTCGTGGAAACGGACGGACACCCCGCAATCGACAGGCACACCATTAACATCCCCATCCACGGAAACCACGACATTCTTTTCATCGCACCAGCTCCTAGGTTGTACTACCCTGCGATGTAATGCGGTTCCTCTCCCGGGCACTCAGCCGGGAGAGACCCGCTTTATATGCCGACATTAAGTGTAGTCCGAAATGGCGTCGGCGTCAATCATTAAAAACCAAGAAGGCGGCGGGGTGGGAGACGGCCCGCGCCACGCGGTATTCTGCCCGTTGCCGGCGGTAAGGGACTGACCGGCGCGCCGCATGCGGGGCCCGGTCTCAAGATGTGCCTGATCGCCGCGCCGGGTGGTTCGCGAAAGGTCATGAGGGAGCGGCGCGGCCGCGCTTTCTGCCAGCCGGCCGATGCCGCCGCCGGTGTGCATCCCCGGATATTCCCGGCTGGCAAAGCAAGCCCCTTGTTTTCTTTTCGCAAGGCCGCTAGACTTGCGCTAGAATCAATTATATGGCGTCAACAGGAGGGATTATGGAAGGGCATGCCGCACCCGTCGTTCAAACCAATACTGCCGGCACATGGAAGAAATACCTGCCGGTGGTCGAGGTCCTGCTGGCATGTGCGGCGATGATGACCGTCCCAGGCCTGGCAGGCCCGTCGTTCACGAAATGGCAGTTGAACCAGTACGGCGGGACGCCATTCAACCACGTTCTTCTACTCGTCCTGTTGCCGTTGGCCATCGGTGTGCTGTGCCGTCGCTCGCCCCTGTCCATGGGCTTGACGTTTTCGGATCCAAAGGCACAATGGCGGATTGGCTGGCGCAGCGCGTTGGTGCTGTTGTGTCTGGCAGCGTGGCCTATCGAGGCGCTGCAAGCCTTTGGATTGGGGTATCGGACCCTGCCGGGCGCCGTTGTGTTGACACTGATTGACCTTGCGGCGATTCACGTGCTCACGCGCCGGCTCGCGGCTGTGCCTCAACCGCACACGATTGTCCCACCGGGGAACCAGGTGTTGATCTTCGCGCTCGTGCCCGTTGCCGCCCTCGGGACAATGACCGCGGTGGCCCCCTTGTCGCCAAGGCTTTCGAACGTCCTGTTCACACTCTTCCTGATCGGCCTTGGCGAGGAAGTCTTTTGGCGTGGCTACATCCAAAGCCGGCTCAACGATGTGTTCGGGCGCCCCCACACGTTTCGCGGCATCTCCTGGGGGCCGGGATTGGTGATAACCGCGGTTCTGTTCGGCTTGACGCACCCGATTATCGGAGGGATCGCGCAGTGGCCATGGGCGTTGTGGACTTCGGTGATGGGTGTTGCATTCGGCCTCATCCGCGAGAAGGCCAACAGCGTGCTGCCGGGCGCTTTCGCCCATGGATTATTCGATCTTCCCATCGTTTTCTTTTTCTAGGATTGAGGGGCGCTGCGCGCTGCCGCGGCGCAATCCGCCACCGCGGCTGCATGGAACTCTCATCGCGCCGGGGGCTTTTTCAACCGGTCCGGCCGCACGGAATGGGCCATCCGCAGCATGGCAGCACGCTCCGAGAGGTTCGCATGTCAACCAGGGTTCGTTTTGCCGCGCTTGTCCAAAATCTCCAGGGCAAGCTCCTGTGTCGCGGATTGTCCGGGGTCAATTGTGACGGTTTTTGCATAGACCTCGGCCTCGAATTCGCCGAGGTCGGCGGGGTATGCGTAGAGCCAGGTGGACGCGGTTGAGGAATCGTCAAACAATTCGTTGACCTGAAGGCCTTTGGTTCCCGTGAAGGACCAGACGCCTTTGGGCGCCTTTTGATCAAGGTAACGCTCGCCGTCCCGAAGTCCGGCAAGCACCCGCTTCATGTCCGGCTCGGTTTTTTCTCCGGCCCGGTTCGTGAAGGAAACATGTGTTTCCGAAAGGCCGCCCAGGTCGAGTTCGATGTGGCCGCGCAACTGG